>DASUPH010000203.1:0-3294 GCA_036276275.1 Candidatus Limnocylindrales bacterium | reverse complement strand
GAAGCGAAAGGAGCCGAGCCGCACGGTGCCGCAGGCTCGGCACGTCTCCTTGGCAACCTCGCCCGTCGCCCGGCCAGGTTCCGTCCGGCGACGCTGCCTGACGATCCACCAGAGGCGGTTCTTGAGCTCCTCGAGGTCGGGCAGGTCGGAGGAAAGAAGCTCTCCGGTCGTGGCGTCGAGCACGCTGAAGGCACGTTCGCCGGATCGCGACACGCGGCGCGTCCGGATCGTCAGGCCCTGGCTCCGAGCCCGCGACCGGATGGCCCTCAGCTCCCTGGCGTCGTCGACGACCGGCTCCGGCAGCGACAAGATGGTGCGTGGTTTGCGATCAGGCTCGGCAGCGACCGGTTCCAGCGCGACGACCGGTCTCGGCTCCGCGGTCGGCTTCGGCTCCGCGACCGGTGTCAGGGCAACGGCCGCTGCTGATTCGGCGATCGGTCTCGGTCCCGTGACCGCTTTCGGGCCCCGGCGCCGCTTCGAAGCTCTGACCGGCTTCGGCTCGGCGATGGGTTTCAAGGACATGATCGGATTCGGTTCGGCGACGGGCTTCAGGGATGTGACGAGCGTCGGCTCGGCGATCGGTCCTGGAGCTGGGACCACCTTCGGAGCCGCGCCGCGCTTCGAGGCCCTTGCCGGCTTCGGTTCGGGTACGGGTTTCAAGGACGTGATCGGCTTCGGCTCGGCGACCGGTCTCGACGAGGCGATTGCTTTCAAGGGCGTGATCACCTTCGGTTCGGAGACCACTTTGGATGCTGCGCGACGACGAGGGCTCATGGCTGTGCTACCGCGTCACTTCGATGAGTCGCGAATCCGCTCGCACGAGCACGCTCGACCGCGGTCGAGGCAGCGACGATCACGAACGACTTGGCTGGGCCACGATCAGACACGTTGGCAGTGTACGGACGAGCGTCGTTCCCGTCAGCCGACAACGACGCCGTTCTTGCTCGCCCGCACCGCACGTTGACGAACTTTGGGGACCGGCCGGATCAGTCGGCGTTGGGACCCTCGGGCTCAATCGCGAGGGCATTCACGTCCTCGGCCCGGCGGATGACCGTGTCGGCGGCCGGGATGGCCTCGGGGTCGGCGACCGGGATCGATTCGAAATCGTCCTGGGCGTCGATCGTCCGATTGATCGCCAGATCGAGGGCGTCATCGACTTCGCGCGGGTCTGCCACGGCGACAGCGTGGGCCCGGCATCGTTGCGGCGCCTCACATGCCAGCCCGGCCGAGGTGTCACGGCCGTTGCAGGATCGAGCGGCGAACGCGATGGCTGAGCGCTCTTGCGGGCGCGTCCCGGCTCGGCCGTTCCTGCTACGCTTCGGCCATCTTGACGGCCGGCCCCGTGAGACCGGCGAACCGGTCCTGAGAGGCCGGCTCAGGAGGCTGATCATCGTGTGTTCGCGCGTCCACCGTGCCCATCGGGCCGGTGGCGTTTTCATGTCACCGCCGTCGTGATCGCCGCCGATCCACTCGTGCCGCCGCAGCCCCGTGCCGGCTCGATCGTGGATCCGCGTGTCGGCGATCTCGGGCCCGCGCTGCTCGCCCTGGAGGACGGAAGCGTCTTCCCGGGGATCGCCTTCGGGGCGGCCGCGAGGGCCAGCGGCGATCTCGTCGTCAACACGTCGCAGACCGGGTACCAGGAGGTCTGCACGGATCCCTCCTATGCCGGCCAGATCGTCGTGATGACCTATCCCTTGATCGGCAACTACGGCCGGTTGATCGCCGACGACCAATCGATCCGACCGTGGCTGCGGGCCCTCGTCGTCGCCAACGCGACGGCCGCCGTCCTCGACGATGCGCGGCAGCTCGCGGCCCTCCTCCGGGACGCCGGTATCCCGGCGATCGCCGGTGTCGACACGCGGGCTTTGGCGCGACACCTTCGGGCGAACGGCTCGCTCCGCGGGATCGTGACCGAGCCCGGGGCCATCTCCGCCGATGCTGCGGTGGCACGGGCCCGCGCCGTTCCGCGCTGGGAAGACCAGGACTTCGTCGGCCAGGTCTCGCCGGCCGCGATCAGCGAGGAGGGGACGCCCGACGAGGGCGGGCCCTTGATCGGCATCGTCGACTTCGGGCTGAAGGCGAACATCGTTCACGGCCTCCGCCGGCGCGGAGCGCGCGTCCGGATCCTGCCCCACACGATCTCGGCGGAGAAGGCACTTGCTGACGATGTCGACGGGCTCGTCCTCTCGCCGGGTCCGGGCGATCCAGCTCGCCTCGACGGGCCCGTCGCGCTGGCCCGGGCGATCATCGATGACGGCCGTCCGCTGCTCGGCATCTGCCTCGGTCACCAGATCGTCGCGCGGGCGGCC
The DNA here is from genome assembly GCA_036276275.1 of Candidatus Limnocylindrales bacterium. Lineage (GTDB taxonomy): Bacteria > Chloroflexota > Limnocylindria > Limnocylindrales > CSP1-4 > CF-46. Next base: position 985 of record DASUPH010000203.1, on the reverse strand, counting down.
GGGGCCGAGACGACGCGTCTCCGGTTCGGCCATCACGGCGCGAACCACCCGGTCCGCGACCTCGACCTGGGACTCGTCCAGGTCACGGCCCAGAACCACGAGGTCCAGGTCGTCGGCTCGTCGTTGCCCGCCGCGTCGGGGTTCCGGGTCAGCCAGGTCAACCTGAATGACCGCTCGGTCGAGGGGCTGCGCCACGCCACGCTCCCGATCGAGACGGTCCAGTACCACCCCGAAGGCGCCCCGGGTCCGCTCGACGCGCTGGCGGTGTTCGACCGGTTCGTGGCCGCCGCCGGAGCCAGCCGCCGGTGAGCGCTTCCGTGGGCGCAGGCGTCGCAGTGAATCGAGCCCCACAGACCCGCCGCAAGCCGGAATCGGTCCTGATCCTCGGCAGTGGGCCCGTCGTCATCGGCCAGGCGGCCGAGTTCGACTACGCCGGGACGCAGGCCTGCCGGGCGCTCCGAGCCGAGGGCGTCCGGACGATCCTCGTCAACAGCAACCCGGCGACGATCATGACCGACCCCCAGGTCGCGGACGCGATCTATCTCGAGCCACTGACCGTCGCCGCGGTCGAAGCCGTGATCGCCCGGGAGCGTCCGGAGGGGATCCTCGCCGGGCTCGGTGGCCAGACGGCGCTCAACCTCGCGACCCAGCTGGCCGACGCCGGCGTCCTGGAGCGATACGACGTCCGGCTTCTCGGCACGCCGCTCGAGGCGATCCGGATGGCCGAGGACCGGGAGCTCTTCCGTGACCTGCTCGATCGCATCGGCCAGCCCTATGCCCCGAGCTTCATCGTCGAGGGGACGACGCCGGCGGCCCGTCAACAATCGGCGGACATGGCGCTCGCGACGATCGGGTTGCCGGCGATCGTCCGCCCCGCGTTCACGCTCGGCGGGACCGGCGGCGGGATCGTCGAGACCGAGACCGCATATCGCGAGCGGATCCGGGCCGGGCTGCGAGCCAGCCCGATCGGCCAGGTGATGGTCGA
>DASUPH010000202.1:0-5524 GCA_036276275.1 Candidatus Limnocylindrales bacterium | reverse complement strand
GTTGATCGCTTCCTTGGCCCGGGTGATCGCGGTCGAGAACCCGATGCAGTACTCGGTCCCGAAGACGTCGTTGTCCATCGTCTTGGGGATGGCGACGAGCGATACGCCCTCGTCGATGAGGACGCGCGAGAAGCTCAGCGTGTCGTCGCCGCCGATCGTGACGAGGACGTCCAGCCCGAGTCGTTCGACGTTCTCGAGGACGACCGGGGTGAGATCCACGACGCCATCGGCATCGGTCATCTCGTTCACGCGGGCCGAGTCGAACCAGTCGGGCAGCGACGACGCCTGCATCTTCTTCGGGTTCGTCCGCGACGTGTGGAGCATCGTGCCGCCAGTGCGGTCGATCGTCCGCGTATTGCCCCGGTCGAGGCGGACGATGTAGTTGGGGTCCGGACCCGGGTCGAAGCGGAGGTGGGTCAGGCCCTCCCAGCCGCGGCGGATGCCCATCACCTCGTCGCCGGCCTCGGTGGCGCGATAGACGACCGACTTGATGACCGAGTTGAGACCGGGGACGTCGCCACCGCCGGTGAGGATCCCGATCCGTCGTGTTCCTGTCATCCCGCCCGGCATCGTACCCCTGTCGGAGCACGGAGGAGGGTTGCGGGACGGTGGCGATCGAGACGGGGCGCCGGAAATGCACCTGTATGATCGGCCGCATGAACTACGAGCTGTTCATGGGCGAGGCCCTCGCCGAGGCTCGCAACGCGATCGCCCAGGGCGAGCGGCCGAACGCCGCGGTGGCCGTCGTCGACGAGGCGATGGTCGCCCGAGCCCATGATCGCGTCCTCGAGTCCGGCGATCCGACCGCGCATGCGGTCGTCGTCGCCCTCCGCGAGGCGGCCCGCAAGCTCGGCCCGACAGGCCTCGCCAACGGGACGATCTTCACGACCCTCGAGCCCTGTGCGATGTGCGTCGGTGCCCTCCTCGAGAGCGATGTCGAGGCGCTCGTCTTCGCCGTCCCGAACTCCATCGACGGGGCGGCCGGGACCGTGATCCAGCTGGCCCAGCATCCCGCCCTGCCGCGTCGGATCCGGGTGATCAGCGGGATCCGTCGCGACGAGGCCGAGGAGCTCCTGGCCGGGGCGCCCTCGATCGCGTAGGCACCGGCTCGCCGGCGTCCGGGGGACCATCGTCCGGTCGGCCGGGCGGTCGACCTTTGGTATCCTCTGCCGCGGAGAGGTGTCCGAGTGGTTGATGGTGCCGCTCTCGAAAAGCGGTGTGCGAAAGCACCGCGGGTTCGAATCCCGCCCTCTCCGCCATACACTCGCCCACTGGACGCGCCAGTCCCGCGTTGCCGGCTCCGTGCGCTCGCTCGCGTACTCGCCGGCGCCTTGGCCTGACACGCCCATCGGGCGAGTGGTTGCTTCCTGGAGAGGTCGCCTAGTGGACTATGGCGCCGCACTGGAAATGCGGTTCGGGGCAACCCGTCGCGGGTTCGAATCCCGCCCTCTCCGCCACACACCAGGTGCCGATTGGCCGAGCTGCCGACCGGGAGGTCAGAGTCCTTTGACAGATTCCCGCGCGGCGGCGGTTAACGACCGCGGGGCCGCGATTCCTTGACAGACTTTCGGGCGGTGCGAGTCAGGCCACAAGACGGTCCGTATTCGGGCGCGAGGACTGGGGCTTCACGCTCATGACCACAGGAGCACGAGCCCGAATCGATGCTCGGGATGGCCCAACTCCCGCGGGGTGGGAATCTGTCACTCGCGACGGGCCCGACGCCCGGCAGGCGGCTCGGACCTGCGCGGCTGACGCGATGCCCGCGGGCGAGATCCAGTCGTGACGGCAGCCCTGCTATCCTTCCCGAGCCGTGCTAGGCGGGGAACTAGCGGTGCCCTGAACCTGCAATCCGCTCCAGCAGGGCTGAATTCCCACCCGAGGTCTCCGTACTCGAACGCTACTGCTTCGAGCGACGTTGAGGACCGGGTCCCGCGCAGCGGCGACTCGCGAACCGTGTCAGGTCCGGAAGGAAGCAGCACTAAGCGATCATCGTCGGGTGCCGCGGAATGGCCTGGTCCGAGTCGTTCGTTGCGGCGGGCTCGAGACTGCGGCGGTCGACGGTGGGTGCACGGCACTTCGTCGTCGTCGACCACCGGGATCGTGACCGTCATCGCAGGAGCGCCGTGAGTTCGACTGCTCCCCATCAGGCCCTGTATCGCCGCTGGCGCGCCCAGAGGTTCTCGGAGATCGTGGGCCAGACCGCGGTCGTCGAGACGCTCCGCAACGCGGTGCGTGCCGATCGGGTCTCGCACGCGATCCTGTTCGTCGGCCCGCGCGGGACCGGAAAGACGTCGTTGGCCCGGATCCTCGCCAAGGCGCTGAACTGCACCAACCTCCAGGACGGCGATCCGTGCGATGCCTGCGAGGCGTGCGTGGCGATCCGCGAGGGGCGGGCGATCGACCTCGTCGAGATCGACGCGGCGTCGAACCGCGGGATCGAATCGATCCGCGACCTGCGCGATCGGATCAACTACGCCCCGTCCGACCTGCGCCGCAAGGTCTACATCCTCGACGAGGCCCACCAGATCACGAAGGATGCCTGGAACGCCCTCCTGAAGTCGCTCGAGGAACCGCCCGACTTCGTCGCCTTCATGTTCGCCTCGACCCACCCCCAGGATTTCCCGCCGGCGATCCTGTCGCGGCTCCAGCGCTACGACGTCCGGCGCCTGTCGATCGAGGAGATCGAGAGCAAGCTCGAACGGATCCTCGCTGCCGAGTCGGTCACGGCCGAGCCCGGCGCCGTCCGGTTGATCGCCCGGCTTGCCGCCGGGGGGATGCGCGATGCCGAATCGATGCTCGACCAGATCCTCGCCTCCGGCGGCGGGCGGATCGACGAGGCCGCCGTCCGCGAGCTGCTCGGACTGGCCGACACCGAAGTCGTCGCCCGTCTGATCGGGGCGTTCCTCGCCGGCGATGCACCGACCGGAATGGCCGTTTTCGCCGAGCTCGACGATCGGGGCCGCGACGCCGGCGTGGTCCTGGAGCAGATGGTCGAGGTGATCCGGGCCGACCTGGCCGCCACCCTCGCGCCCGATGGCGATCGCGCCCGCGGGTCCGCCCTCGCGGGCCTCGCCCGTCGCCTTGCCGCGATCGATCCCGAGCGCCGGGGCGTCGGTGGCACCCGGTTCCAGCTCGAGCTCGCCCTGCTCGAGGCCGCCACCCGCCTGGGCACGGCGGCCGCCTCCGTCAGATCGACGCCTGCGGCCGCCCCCGTCGCCGACTCGGCCGCGGCGCGCCCTACCGCATCCCCTCCGGTCAGGGCGGAACCCGACGAGCAAAAGGCGAAGGGACGCGCGGCGCCGGTCGAGCCCGCGACACCCCGGCCGCCCGAGCCCGCGGCCGCCGAGCCCGCGGCGGTCGCGCCCGAGCCAGATGCGACCACGCCCGAGCCAGATGCGACCACGCCCGAGCTCGAGCCGGTCATGGCCACCCAGCCGACGACCCCGAAGGCCCGAACATTGAAAGCCCCGGCCGCGACCGACGCCGCAACGCCCACCGAGAGCCCGCCGACCGGCGCCGCCGCCAAAGCGCCCGGCGGCGTCGAGGAGCTGCGAGCCCACTGGCCCGAGGTCGTCGCCTTCCTGAGCCGGAACCCACCGGTCAAGCCCCTCATCGAGGCGTGTCGTCCCGTCAGCGTCGACGGCCATCTCGTGACCCTCGGCTTCCCCGAGGACATGGGGTTCCTGAAGAACGCCCTCGAGCGCCGCGCCTCGATCCTCGAGGAAGGGATCGGGCGGGTCCTCGGCCGGTCGGTCAACGTCCGGTGCGTCGCGACGAATCTCGAACACGTTCCCGCGGTCGCGATCGAAGCGGAGAACGCCGACTTGATCAGCGAGGCCCGCCGGATCTTTGCCGAGGATCTCGTCGACGTCGGCGAGGTCTCCTGACCGTCGGAGATGCACGCCGCCGTCCGTTCCGCCAGACTCACCAACGGCTGAGCCACTCGACAGGAGGATGAACCCATGGGGATGGCCAACCTGCAGCGGATGGCCCAGCAGATGCAGCAGGAGATGCAGCGCATCGAGGGCGAGCTGCGCGAGGCGCACGTCGACGGCTCTGCCGGCGGCGGCGTGGTGAAGGCGGTCGTGACCGGCAAGCAGGAGCTCGTCTCGGTGACGATCGACCCGGCCGCGGTCGACCCATCCGACGTCGAGATGCTCCAGGACCTGATCGTCGCGGCGGTCAACGACGCGCTTCGGGCGTCGCGCCAGGTCGCCGAGGAGAAGATGGCGGCCGTCACCGGCGGCCTGAAGATCCCGGGCCTCTAGGGTCGATCGGGCACCCCGTGTCGTCGACCCTGATCGAGCCCGTCGCCCGGCTGATCGAATCGTTCTCACGGCTGCCCGGCATCGGGCCGAAGACCGCCCAGCGGCTGACCTACCACCTGCTCCGGGCCGCGGACACCGAGGCCCGTACCCTTGCCGCCGCCCTCGTCGACGTCCGTGACAAGGTGGTCTTCTGCGACCGCTGCTTCAACATCAGCGACCAGCCGCTCTGCCCGATCTGCCGGGACGCGGCACGTGACTCGACCCGGCTCTGCGTCGTCGAGGAGCCCCTCGATGTCCTCGCCCTCGAGCGGACCTCGGAATTCAAGGGCCTGTACCACGTCCTCCACGGAGCCATCTCGCCGATCGACGGGATCGGACCCGACCGGCTGAAGATCCGGGAGCTCCTCGGCCGGGCCGACGAGGCCCATCGAAATGGCGAACCCTTTGCGGAGGTGATCCTCGCCACCAACCCGACCCTCGAGGGCGAGGCGACCGCGATGTACCTGGCAGAGCGTCTCGAGAACGTCGTCGGCGTCGTCAGCCGGATCGCCCGCGGCCTGCCCGTCGGGGGCGACCTCGAGTACGCCGACGAGGTGACGCTGATTCGGGCGCTCCAGGGACGTCGGGCGGTCTGAGGCCGAGGTGTCGAACCTGATCTTCGAGATCCTGCTGCGCCTGGCCAAGGTCGGAGCGGCGATCGTCGTCGGTGCGCTCGTCTACGGCGTCCTGGTCGGGCCGCTCGGAGCGACCGGGTCGGCAGAGCTCGCACTGCTGTCCTGGTTGAGCGGCGCCGCGTTCATCCTGCTCGTCGAAAGCAGCCCGTTGTGATCGCCGGCGCGCCGTCCGGGGAGCGTCGTTTGACCGCCTTCCGGGACGCCGGTAGTATTCGCCGCCGTGCCGCCTCCAGTGAGGCCGGGACGCTGGTCCGAACGCCGGCCGGAGCCTTCCGACTGGTTTGACACCTCAGCAGCGAAGCCCCATGATTGGGCGTCTGCGCCGCGGTATGTCATGCCCCGGATGCTGCACCTTAACAACTGAAGAGTGACAGGAAATCCGTGATGGATGTGCGAGTGGTCAGACCCTCGGATAGAAGTCGCAGCGCAAGCTGCGCATACCTTCGGAGAGTTTGATCCTGGCTCAGGATAAACGCTGGCGGCGTGCATGAGACATGCAAGTCGAACGGACGATCAGGGCTTGCTCTGATCGTTAGTGGCGGACGGCTGAGTAACGCGTAGGTGACCTGCCCCGAAGTGGGG
>DASUPH010000201.1:0-2611 GCA_036276275.1 Candidatus Limnocylindrales bacterium | reverse complement strand
ATCGAGCGACGCTCCGGAGCACCGTCACCGGCTCGAACTGGCTGTTCACGAGGGCGAACGGCGTCCTCGAGGCCTACCGCTGGCTGCCCTGGATCAGCAAGCCGCTCGCCTTCAACCGGCCGAACCACGGCGATCCGTTCGTGACTCCGGTGAGCCCGCGTGTCCGCGTCACGATCGTCAGCGAGCGACCGTTGCGTTACGCGACGACCGGCGAGCAGGTCGGCGGCAGCGGCCTGACGAGGATCTTCGAGGCTCGCAACGTCCGCGACTTCTCGTTCACGGGCGCGACCGACTACAGCGTCCAGTCGGCGACCGTCGGCAAGGTGATCATCCACGTCTGGGGTCGGCCGGGGTTCCCGATCGCGACCGTGATGCGAGCCGCCAAGACCGCATTGTCGAAGGAGGCGGCGCTTCTCGGCGCCTATCCGTACCGAACCTACGACGTCGCCCAGACGGCCGGCGGCTTCGGCATGGAGTCGCCCGGCCTGACCTGGATCCCGCGCGGAGTGGCGTCCGGCAACATCCCCTACCTCGTCGCCCACGAGACGGGCCACCAGTGGTTCTACGGCATCGTCGGCAACAACCAGGCGACCGAGCCCTTCGCCGACGAGGCCGCGACCGATTTCGTGGCGCGCTACGCCCTCGGGCTTCGGCGAGGGTCACGCTGCTCGACGGCTCGTCTCGACCTGACGATCTACCAGTACTCGAGCGCCTGCTACTACGAGGACATCTACATCCAGGGCGGCAACTTCCTCGACGACCTCCGGCGCCGGATGGGCTCGACGGCGTTCTGGGCCGGCGTTCGCGACTATCTCGCGACGAACCGCTTCAAGCTGACGACGACGAAGACGCTCCTGAACACCCTCGACGCCCACACGCCGCTCAACCTCGTTCCCCGCCTGGAGGCGCGCTTTCCGCGGCTGTACTGAGGGGTCAGGGCCCGCGAGACCACACGGCCTCCTCGTCGGTGTCGGGGATCGGACAACGGCCACGATGGGCGTCGCATCGGGTCACGCGATGGCCGCCGTGGGCGTCTGACCGCCGGCATGGCGAACAGCAACGGCCATGGACAGGGCAAGGGGCGATGAAGGACATGAAGCTCTCGAACGTGGTGGTGGCAATCGGGATCGTGGGACTGATCGGCGGATGCACCTCGAGCCAGGCTGCCTCGCCTTCGACGAGCCCGGTCACCATGCCCTCCGCCCCATCACCGTCCGCGACCGCCTCCCCGACGCCGACGGCCACCCCGACGCCGACGGCAAGGCCGAGCGCCACGACGCCCGCGGACGTCGGTCTCGCACCGGCGGGTCGTTGGACGTCGATCCAGTGGATCGACGCCGGCCGAGGGTTCCCGACGCTCGCGAAGACGCCGAGCGAAGCGCACTCCATGACCCTGTACGGCTGGAGCCACGGGTTCGTGGCGTTCGGGTCGGACGGCGGCCAGGGCGGCGAACCGGCCCGCCCGCCGGCGCTCGTGTCGACCTCGTCCCCCGATGGCCTCCATTGGTCCACGCCACGCCCGATCGACGTCTCGGGGTCCCGGGACCAGATCGACATCGCCCAGGTCGTCGAGGGTCCCGCCGGCCTGCTGGCCGTCGGTCGTTACCCCGCGGACACGTGCGGCGGACCACCCGTCATCGCCGGGCTGTGGCACTCGACGGACGGCGCGTCCTGGCGAGCCGTGGCTCTCCCCAGGTCCATGGTCCGCGGCCACGTGGAGACGCTCGACGGCGGGTCGGCGGGCTACATCGCAACGGGCAAGCAGAGTGACGGGAAGACCGCCGGCATCTGGCTCTCCCAGAACGCGACGACATGGCAAGCAACCGCGCTCCCGAAGCCGACGAGCGGAACGCTGGTCGTCACTGGCGCGACCAGCTTCGCGGGCGGCCTCGTCGTCGCGGGCGCCGTCATCGGTGAGGAGGGTTGCGGCGGACCGCAATCGATCCATCCCGCCGCGTGGTGGTCCGCGGACGGTTCGAGCTGGACCCGTGAATCGCTGCCGGGCGCATCGACCGCCGCGGGCGCGTCCCTCTCGATCCACCGGCTGAATGATCGTGAGATCGTCGCCGTCTCGCTGGCCGGGGACACGCCGGACGCGTGGACCTCGACCGACGGCCGGACGTGGAGCGCAGTCTCGTCGCCCACGGACGAGGCCCTCTACGGAGCAGTCGCCGACGATCGGCGGTCGATCATCGTCGCGGCCCCGTCCGACGACGTGGGCCCACTGACGTTCAAGACGGTCGGCGCTCAGCTCGAGGTGGCGGAGCTGCCGCAAATGGACGGCGGCCCGACGATGACGCCCGACACGATTCCGACGATCACGGCCGTCGGGCCGACCGGGCTGGTCGTGGTCAGCGTGGACGGGTCCCATCTCTGGCTGGGCGTGCCGAGCGGGTCGTAGGCGCGACGGCGACCCGGCGATCGGCGGCGCGGGCCTGCGGCATCTGGCGGAGGTCTGTTGGAAGCCACGGCCGCCAGGACCGCCAGCCGGCGACGAGCCAGCCGCTGACTGCCCGTTCGAGCGAGCCCCAGCGGAACCCGTAGGCGTCGCGAACGGACGGCGGGAGCAGCCCGACGGCCGGCCAGAGCGTCCAGGCGTAGGCCACCGATG
>DASUPH010000200.1:0-4115 GCA_036276275.1 Candidatus Limnocylindrales bacterium | reverse complement strand
CCGACGAGGACGGCGCCGCCGGCCGTCCGGATCGCCCCGAGCGGGTCCGCCGCGGGTGGCGACGCGTCGCCGGCGAGGCCCGGATCGACGACAAGACGGAGGTTCGGCTTGGCGCCGAGGATCCGCCGCGCCTCGTCGCCGAAGGCCGGCGCGACGACGACCTCGAGGAACAGGCCCGCGAGACCCTCGGCCGTCGGTCCGTCGACCTCCCGGGTCAGAGCGACGACGCCGCCGAAGGCCGAAACGGGATCGCCCGCGAGGGCCGCCTGCCACGCTTCGAGGAGCGTCGGCCGCTCCGCGGCGCCGCACGAGTTCGTGTGCTTGACGATCACGCAGGCGGGACCACGGAGGGCACGCCCAACGGCCGCCGCCGCCGACGCATCGAGGACGTTGTTGTAGCTGAGGGGCTTGCCCTGGAGCGGCGGCTCCGCGCCGGCGAACGGGCCGCCGTCCGCGGCACTTCCCGCCCGGCGGTAGCGGGCGGCCGCCTGGTGGGGGTTCTCGCCGTAACGGAGGGTGTCGACCTTCTCCAGGGCGATCGTGAGGCTGGCCGGAAACGGGTCCGACGCTCCTGGCAGGCCCGGCTCGTCGGGCAGATCGACACCGCTCGCGGCCATCCGACCCGGCAGCTCCGCCGCGATCCGTGCGTCATAGGCTGCGGTGTGGCGGAACGCCTCGATGGCGAGCGCCGCCCGCAGGCCGGCCGGAACGCCGTCCCCGGAGCGGATCGCGTCGAGGACGTCGTCGTAGCGCGCGGGCGACGTGACGATCGCGATGCTCGCATGGTTCTTGGCCGCCGCCCGGACCATGGATGGACCGCCGATATCGATCTCCTCGACGAGCTCGTCGAACGTGATCCCGGGTCGCTCGGCGGCAGCCGCGAACGGGTAGAGGTTGACGACGACGAGCTCGAACGGGGCAATCCCGGCGGCGACGAGCTGACGGCGATGGTCGACCAGCCGGCGGTCGGCGAGGATGCCGGCGTGGATCCGGGGGTGGAGCGTCTTCACCCGCCCGTCGAGCATCTCGGGGGCACCCGTCACGGCGGCGACATCGGTGACGGGCAGGCCCGCCTCCCGGAGAGCCCGGGCCGTGCCACCGGTCGAGACCAGCTCGAAGCCACAGGCGACCAGCCCGTGCCCGAGCTCGGCAAGGCCGGTCTTGTCCGAGACGGACAGGAGCGCCCGGCGTGGGCGGGACAGCCCGGCCTCGGCCCGCTCGGTGTCGAGCGTCACACGTCTCGTGTCCGTCTCGCGGGCGACGGCGCCAGCGAGGAGGAGGCTCACGGCCCGCGGCACCAGCCGGTGCTCGACCGCCTTGATCCGCTCGTGGAGCGTCGTCTCGTCGTCGCCCTGGTCGATCGGGACGGCTTCCTGGAGGACGATCGGGCCGCCGTCGAGGGTCTCGTCGACGAGATGGACGGTGGCGCCGGTCACTTTCGCCCCGTGGGCCAGGGCGTCGCGCACGGAGCGCGACCCCGGAAACGAAGGCAGCAAGCTGGGGTGAGTGTTGAGGATTCGGCCGGGATGGGCGGCCAGGACTCGCGACCCCACGATCCGCATGTAGCCCGCCAGGACGATGACGTCGGGCGTCGCGCCGTCGAGCGCGGACGCGAGCGCCTCGTCCTCGCCACCCGGGACCAGGGCCGTATCGATCCCCTGCTCCCTCGCCCAGTCGAGCGCCGGGCAGTCGCGATCGGCGACGACGAGGACGATATCCCCGCCGAGCTCGCCACGCGCGGCGGCGGCGTGCAGCGCGCGGAGGTTCGAGCCCGCTCCCGAGACCGCGACCGCGATCCGACCCGTCATCCGCCCCCGCCGAGGGAGACCTCGGCGTAGCGGAGCCCGTGCGGCTCGCTTTCGTCGAGCTTCGATGCCTCGACCACGGTGCCGACCAGCGCGGCCGGATGGCCGGTCGCGGCCAGCGCCTCGCGAGCGACATCGACCGCCTCGCGGGCGACGACCGCGACCATGCCGAGGCCGCCGTTGAACGTCGCCCGAAGCTCGACGTCGTCGAGCCCGCCCAACGCCCCGAACAGCCGGATCACCGACGGCATCCGCCACGTCGTCGGGTCGATCCGCGCGGCGAGCCCGGTGGGGAGGGCCCGCGGGACGTTGCCCGGGAGGCCGCCGCCGGTGATATGGGCGAGCCCGCGAAGGTCGTGGCCCGCGGCCCGGAGCGCCCGCTGCAACGCGAGGATCGCGCCCGTGTAGATCGGCGTCGGCGTCAGCAGGACCTCGCCGACGGTCGCCATGGCGTGCTCCGGCTCGGCCGCGATCGCGTCACCTGCCACCTCGCTCCCGAGGGTCATGATCAGCTGCTCCTGGTAGGGCCGGGCGAAGTCGAGATCCCAGCTGGCGACGAGATTCCGGACGAGCGAGAAGCCATTGGCATGGAGACCGTTCGCGGGCAGGCCGAGGATCGCATCGCCGGCCCGGACGGCGCTGCCGTCGATCCAGGCGTCGCGTTCGACGATGCCGACGCAGAAGCCGGCGAGATCGAACTCGCCCGGTTGCATCAGGCCGGGGTGCTCGGCGGTCTCGCCGCCGATCAGGGCGCAACCCGCGTCGGCGCAACCGGCGGCGACCCCCGCCACGAGCTCCGCGACCTGCTCGGGCTCCAGCCGTCCGACGGCGATGTAGTCCAGGAAGAAGAGCGGCTCGGCGCCGCTGCAGACCACGTCGTCGGCGCACATCGCCACCAGGTCGCGACCGATCGTGTCGTACCGCCCGAGCGCCGCCGCGATCGCCGTCTTCGTTCCGACGCCGTCCGTCGACGAGACGAGGACCGGCTGCCGGTAGCCCTCCGGGATCGTGATCGCGGCGCCGAAGCCGCCGAGACCGCCCAGGACCTCCGGTCGGTGCGTCGTGGCGATCGCCGCGCGCATCAGCTCGACCGCTCGCTCACCGGCTGCGATGTCGACGCCGGATGCCGCGTAGGCCGTTCGCTCAGCCATGAACGATGACCGCCTCCTCCTCGAGCATGAACTTCCGCGACGACGCGTCATACGGGACCGGCTCGGGATAGTTGCCGTCGAAGCAGGCGAAGCAGAACCGGTCGTACGGCAGGTCGAGGGCGGCAAGGACGCCGCGGATCGAGAGATAGCCGAGCGTGTCGGCGCCGATGAAGTCGCGGATCTCGTCGACAGAGTGGGTCGCCGCGATCAGCTCCGTCTCGACCTGGGTGTCGATGCCGTAGAAGCACGGGTGGTAGATCGGCGGGGCGCTGATCCGGACATGGACCTCCTCGGCCCCGGCCTTGCGGAGGATCGCGACGATCTGCTTCGTCGTCGTCCCCCGGACGATCGAATCGTCGACGACCGTCAGGCGCTTGCCCCGGACGACCTCACGCAGCGGGTTCAGCTTCAGGGTCACGCCGCGGTGCCGCATCGTCTGGCTCGGCTGGATGAACGTCCGGCCCGTGTAGCGGTTCCGGATCAGGCCTTCCCGGTACGGGATCCCGGACCGCTCGGCGAACCCGGCCGCCGCGGGGGCGCCGGTATCGGGCACCGGCATCACGAGATCGGTCGTCGTGGGGTGCTCACCGGCGAGCTCCTCGCCCATCCGCCGCCGGACCTCGTACAGGTTGCGACCCTCCATGTAGGAATCGGGGCGGGCGAAGTAGATGAGCTCGAAGACGCACAGGGCGGGCGTGGCCGCGGCGAAACGGACGGACCGGGGTGCTCGACCGGCCTCGAGGACGACGATCTCGCCCGGCTCGACGTCGCGGATGTACTCGGCGCCGACGATGTCGAGCCCCGTCGTCTCCGACGCGATCACCCAGCCCGAGGTCTCGTCAGCGGCGGGATCGCCCCACAGGCCGGGCGTCGCGCCGTCGTCGACCGCCGCCGGCAGCCGGCCGAGGACGAGCGGCCGGAACCCGAACGGATCCCGGACCCCGATCACCCGCCGTTCGTCGAGGACGACGAGGCTGTAGGCGCCGTGGACGCGCGGCAGGACCCGGACGAGGGCGTCGACCGTATCGGCCGCCGGCTCGTCGGCGAGGAGCGCGGTCAGGAGCTCCGTGTCGGTCGAGGCCGGCAGGCGCGTCCGGCCGCCACGGAGCTGGGTCAGCAGCTCGCGCGTATTGACGAGGTTGCCGTTGTGGCCGATCGC
>DASUPH010000199.1:0-4329 GCA_036276275.1 Candidatus Limnocylindrales bacterium | reverse complement strand
GGCCGTACATCTCGCCGTCCATCGCCGGCGCGACGACCACCGGCGCCGTCGTCGCCAGGCACGTCGCGGTGACGGCGTCGCCGGCGAGACCCGTCGCCATCGCGGCGAGCCAGTGGGCGGTCGCCGGGGCGACCACGATCGCGTCGGCCGTGTCGGCGATCACGATGTGGCCGATGCGCTGATCGGGGAGTAGGCCGCCGACGTCGACCTCGACCGGATGGCGGGTCAGCGCAGCGAACGTCAGCTCGCCGACGAACCGGGTCGCGGACGGGGTCATGAGGACGACGACGTCGGCGCCCTCGTCGCGGAGGCGGCGGACGAGCTCGGCGGCCTTGTAGGCGGCGATCGAGCCGGTCACGCCGACGGCGATCAGGCGGCCGGCCAGGCGGCCCGGCTCGGTGGCACCCGCGGCCGCACCGCTCGCGTCCGTGCCCCTCGCCTCCGTCACCCGGGCAGCCCGAGCTCGAGCGGCTGGCCGCCACTGACCTCCGCGTGGAGGATCGCGAGGCCCTTGAGGGTCAGGTCGGGGTCGATCGCGTCGACGCCCTCGATCGCGCGGGCCCAGGGCGCGGCCGACAGCCCACCGGTGAGGATCACCCGGACGTCACGGGGCTCGACGCCGGCGCCCTCGGCGAGCTCGCGACGGACGCGCGAGATCAGGCCGCCGGCCAGGGCCTGGTAGCCGAACACCGTCCCCGACTGCATCGCGCTGATCGTGTCCCGGCCGATCGCCCGGTCCGGCGCTCGCAGCTCGATCCGGGGCAGCTTGGCGGTCCGTGCCGCGAGCGCCTCCAAGCCCAGCTCGAGACCGGGCGCGATCGCCCCGCCGACGTATGCGCCATCCGCCGCCACGCAGTCGAGCGTCGTCGCCGTCCCGAAGTCGACCACGATCGCCGGCGTGCCGTGGATCCGTGCGGCGGCCAGCGCGTTGACGAGGCGATCCGCCCCGACCTCGGCCGGGCGCTCCACCCGGATCGCGAGGGGGACGGTGCCCGCCGCCGCGACCAGGAGTGGCCGCTCGCGTCGGGCCGCGATCGCCTCGAGCCCGGCCGTCAGCGCGGGCACGACCGAGCAGGCGCTGATCGCCGAGACGTCGGCAAAGGACGCGTCGTCGAGGCGGAGCAGGGCGTCGAGAACATGCTCCAGTTCGTCGGCCGATGCGCGAGCGTGGGTCGTTGCCCGGCGGGTGGCAGCCAGCGCGCCGTTCCGGAACAGGCCGAGGGTGATGTTCGTGTTGCCGATGTCCACCGCGAGCAGCATGGCGCGATCATACGGGTCGTCGCATCCGGCGAGCGCCGGGCGTCCCACGGCCGCGCACGGTCACGGTCAAGACACGACGAGGGACGGGATGAACGAAGCGCGCGGGCTCCGGGGAGTGCTGCTGGCCGTGGCGTGCATCGTGCTGACGGGCTGCATCGGTCGCATGGGATCGTCGCAGTCGCCGTCGCAGCTCGCCGAGGCCAGCGTGATGCCCTCGAGCCCGCCACCGAGCCCGATCGCAACGTCCCAAGCGACGCCGACACCCGATCCATCTGACGCGTTCAACATCGCGGCGATGCCGGGCACCGCCGGACCGGGCTGCGGCACGGGCCAGAAGGGCTTCTTCACTCACCGCGACGAGATCCAGCACACCCTGACCCTCGACGGCGCGCCGATCGAGCTGACGACCGCGACCGTCGGGCTGCGCAACGGGTCCTATGACGCCGACGACGCGATCCCGGGCTACCTGGGCCTGTCGAGCGATGAGCTCGCCGTCAAGGAGGAGCCCGCTGGCAAGCTCGTCCTCGCCGCGAAGGCGATGGACCTGACGAAGCTGACGGTCGGCGCCGTGCCATGGTCCACCGTCGACTTCTCTCTCGACCTGCCATTCACGACCGCGACGCCGGCGCCCGTTGCGTGGAAGCTCCTGACCAACGGCACGATCGCGATCACGGCGCCGTCGAAGGCCGGCGACTACCTGCTCGACATGACGGTGCTGTGGGAGACCGAATGCCTCCACGGCGACGGGACGGTCTACGGCCGAGTCCTCGTCCGCTGACAACCATGAAGGCAACGCCCCGTTGGTGCCTCCTGGTTGCAATCCTCGCTGTGGCGACCGGATCGTGTATGTCCCTCGCTCCCTCGACCGAACCGACGATCGACGCGGGCCCAACAGCTAGTCCATCACTCGCCGCGACGCCCCCGGCCGCGAGTCTGCCCGTGGACCCGTCGATCGAACCGGTATCAAAGTCGGCTCCGTCAGGTCAAGCGAAAGCGGCTCTAACAGCGTGCGGTGCGCTGGATCCAACGTCGACGGTACGCCTCGACTCGATCACCGGAATGGGTCTCGTTGAACATGCCAAGGACGTGCCGAAATACACGCGCCTATGGGGCACGGAGCCGGAGATCCAAACGGAGAAGCCGGCTTGGGTCATTCAAATGGGTGGCCGAGTCGAATTCCGCGCCTACTGGGCCGACGATCCCGTCTGCGTGGTCATCGATGGGCGCCAAACCGTGTTCGCACCAGGTCTGCATGGAACCGGAAACGAGACGTCCGATCTGCAAACGCCTCCGGGTTCACAAGTCCTTCTCTTGCCGCCGCTTGCCCCGTAGATGAGGAATCCCGGTATAGGCATCACCGGCCGGTACATCGGATCCGGAGGTCGATCGTCAGCGGCGCAGCGATCCATTCTTTCGGCCGTCCTCGTGCGGTACCATCCACTTCGCCCACCCGCCGCCGTCCGATCGCTCGAGGGCCGTCCGCCGTGTCGACCGCGCCGACCGCGAAGTTCTTCGTCAACCAGGGCCTCGTGTCGAGCCGGGTCGACATGCAGAACCTCCTCCGACCGCTCCTCAAGCAGACGGTCTCGTACCGCTACCAGCGTGGCCGCGAGCTGGTGGCCCATGGCACGGGCTGGGTCGAGCGGATCGTCGTCGACGACCCCGACACGTCGACCTACTTCACCCCGATCTCGATCAGTCTCAACGTCGATTCGTTCGAGCATCTCGAGTTCGAGACCCGCCCCGATCAGCTCCTCGTCTACAGCCTGGTCCAGGGCGACGAGCGGGTGATCATCGAGTACGCCCCCCTCACGTCGGAGGACGGCGTGGCGATCCGCGGCGCCCAGCAGCTGGAGTTCGACACGAGCGGCTTCGTCCAGATGGAGCTGCAGGGCCTCGAGATCATGGAGGGGGACTGAGTCCGTCGGGTTTCCGGCCGCCGGGCGGCCGGTAGCGCGAAACCGCAGGCCCGTTCCGGGACGGGCCGCAGGGGGGAAGGAGGGAGCCGCGGTCCGAGCCACGGTGGTCCGGCGCGACTCGAGGATGGAGGTAGGGAACCAGGTGGACGACGCACAGCCGCGTCCCGTGCCCAGCGGGGGCGCGATCGCCGACTACTTCAAGTTCTCCGAACGGGGGACGAACCTCGCGACGGAGATCCGGGCAGGCGTGACCACCTTCATGGTCATGGCCTACATCCTGTTCGTGAACCCGCTGATCCTGTCGAGCGCGGGGATCTCCGTGCCGGCGGCATCCGCCGCGACCGCCCTGGTCGCGGGTGTCATGACGATCGCGATGGGCATCGTCGCCAATGCGCCGATCGCCCTCGCCGCCGGGCTCGGGATCAACGGCGCCGTCGCGTTCGGTCTCGTCCTGACCAACCACCTGACGCCGGCGGGCGCGATGGGCGTGATCGTCCTCGAGGGCCTGCTCGTCACGCTCCTCGTCGTCATCGGCCTCCGCGAGGCCGTGATGCGGGCCGTGCCGCTGTCGCTCAAGCGGGCGATCGGCGTCGGGATCGGCCTGTTCATCCTGTGCATCGGCTTCGTCGCTGCGGGGATCATCGTCAAGACGCCCGGGACCTCGGCCGAGAACCCCGTCCCGGTGGCGTTCGTCTTCCCGACCGAGCCGGCCCACTTCGTGTTCTGGTTCGGCCTGGTCCTGACGATCGCGCTGTGGGCCCGTCGGGTCCCCGCCGCGCTGCTCATCAGCATCCTCGTCACGACCGTCGTCGCGATCGCGGTCGGCGTCCAGAAGCTGCCGGCGACGTTCACGGCCACGCCGGACTTCGGCACGATCGGCCAGTTCGACCTGACGAATGTCTTCACCGTCCTCGGCACGCTGGCGGCGATCCTGACGATCTTCAGCTTCATGCTCACGGACTTCTTCGACACGATGGGCACGGCGACGGCCATCAGCGAGCAGGCCGGCCTCGTCGACGCGGAGGGTCAGCCGCACAATGTCGGCCGGATCCTGCTTGTCGACTCCGTGGCCGCGGCTGTCGGCGGCGCCGCCGGGATCAGCTCGAATACGAGCTACATCGAGAGCGCCGCGGGCGTGGCCGAGGGTGGC
>DASUPH010000198.1:0-8780 GCA_036276275.1 Candidatus Limnocylindrales bacterium | reverse complement strand
CTTCGAGGGCCTCGTGACGATCCGGGCGATCATCGCGGCGATGGAGCAGGACCAGGCGGCGGCCGACGCGGCGGCGTCCCACGCGCCGGTTCCGGCAGCGTCCCAGGTGCCGGCGGAGGCGGCCCCGTCGTGATCGATTGGGCGTGGATCGGCGACCATCTCGACGAGCTCGCCTTCCGGACGATCCAGCACCTCTATCTGGCCGCGATCGCCGTCGGCGTCGGCTTTGCCATCTCCTTCGGCCTCGCGATCTGGTCGATCCGCCGCCGGGCGGTCTACCCACCGCTCGCCGCGATCGCCGGCGTCCTCTACACGATCCCGAGCCTCGCCCTGTTCGCGGCGCTGGTCCCGGTGACAGGCCTCCGGTCGATCCTGACGGCCGAGGTCCCGCTCGTCGCCTACACGATCCTGATCTTCCTGCGGAACATCGTCGCCGGCTTCGACTCGGTCCCGACCGACGTCCTGGAAGCCGCCGACGGGATGGGCTACACGCGGGGCCGGCGCCTGTGGCGTGTGGAGCTGCCGCTGGCGATCCCGCTCGTCGTCGCCGGCATCCGCCTCGCGACCGTCTCGACGATCGGGCTCGTGACCGTGACCGGGATCCTCGGCGACGGACTGGGCGGCCTCGGCTTCTTCCTGTTCGAGGCCTACCGCCACTCGTTCCCGACGGAGACGCTCCTCGGGGCGATCCCGCTCATGATCCTTGCCGTCGTCGTGGACGTCGTGCTCGTCCGGATCCAGCGCCGTCTCACGCCGTGGATCCAGCCGACCCAACCGGCCGACGATCCGGAGATCGCGACGGCCGCCGGATGAGCCTCGTCGAGCAGACGGTCACCTGGCTGACCGACCCCGCCAACTGGCAGGGTGCGGCAGGCATTCCGACCCGGATCGGCGAGCACGTCGTCCTGGCGGCGATCGCGCTGGCCCTGGCCGTGGCCGTCGCCCTGCCGATCGGCCTGCTCGTCGGCCACACCCGGCGAGGCGCCGCGCTGGCCGTCAACCTCGCGAACCTCGGGCGAGCTTTGCCGACCCTCGCCCTGATTACGATCGTCCTCCCGGTGACCGCCGCATTCGACAAGGAGCTGGGCTTCAAGGTCTACCCGACGATGATCGCGATGATCGTGCTCGGCATCCCACCGATCCTCGTCAACGCCTACGTCGGGATCGCCGGCGTCGACCCGGAGCTGGTCGAGTCCGCCCGGGGGATGGGGCTGCGTGAGGCGCAGGTCCTCGGCCGGGTGGAGGTGCCGATCGCCCTGCCGGTGCTGGCGGGCGGGATCCGGTCGGCCGCCAGCCAGATCGTCGCGACGACGACGCTCGGCGCGATCTTCGGCGGCGTGGGCCTGGGTCGCTATCTCGTGGAGGGGCTGGCCCAGAACGACAACGGCAAGATCTTCGGGGGCGTCGTCCTCGTCGCCGCCCTGTGCCTGGCCACCGAAGGGCTCTTCGCCCTGATCCAGGCGCGACTCGTGTCGCCCGGGCTCGCAGCGCCGGCTCGCGGGTGGGCAAACAGGACCCAGCCCGGGCGGCCGGCGAGCGCGTAGACCTCGCATCGATTCCGATCCGTTTCGGGCGCCGAGCCGTAGGGATTGTTGACACGGTTGCGTCATCGAACCGTGCTACCGTCCGGAGGCTCTCGCGCATCCCGTGCGAGGCAGACACAAGGAGGAGGACCCAAATGCGGTTATCCCGCACGCTCGCCCTCGGGGCGTCGATGCTGGTGCTGATCGGCGCCTGCACGACGGGTGGGGGCAGCAGCAAACCCACCGTGAAGATCGGATCGGACGGCTTCGACGAAGCCCGGGTCGTCGCCGAAGCCTATGCCCAGGTCCTGGAGGCTGCCGGCTACACGGTCGACCGGGCCGGGATCGGTCTCGGCGCCCGGAAGGTGACCGCCGCGGCCCTCGAGAGCGCTCAGATCGATGTCAAGCCCGAGTACATCGGGAGCGGCCTCGTCTACTACGGTGGCGCATCCAGCAACGACCCGGCCAAGAACAAGACCGACCTCCAGGCGAAGGTGACCTCCGTCGGCGGCGGGCTCACGGTGTTCGGCTACACCGCCGGCCAGGACACCAATGCCCTCGTCGTCACGAAGGCAACGGCCGACAAGTACAAGCTCACCAAATGGAGCGACCTGACGGCGGTCCAGGCGCAGCTGAAGTGGGGCCTCGCGACGGACTGCCCGACGAACCCGGTCTGCTCGACAGCCCTCAAGGACAGCTACGGGATCGATACCACGAAGCTCCAGCTGACCCTGCTGGAAGCGTGCTCGACGCCGATGTCCGACGCCCTGAAGGCCGGGACCGTCGACGTGGCCGAGCTCTGCTCGACCGGGCCGGAGATCATCGTCAACGGCTGGGTCAGGCTCGAGGACGACAAGAAGACCCAGCCGGCCGACGCGATCGCCCCGCTCGTCCGGAACGACCTGCTCGCCAAGGTCGGCGACAAGGCCGTCTTCCAGAAGCTCTTCGACGACGTATCGGCGAAGATCGACACGGCCACCCTCGCCGACCTGTACAAGCAGGTGGCCGTCGACAAGAAGGACACGAAGGTTGTGGCCTCGACCTGGCTGAAGGCGCAGGGCCTCGTCAAGTAGCTCGCTCCGGCGGCTCGCCGCCGATCCAGGACCTCTGCTCGGGCCCGCCGGTGACGGCGGGCCCGTTCGATTCCGCCCGCGGTCAGGCCGGCGGGGTCGGCTCCGTCGCCGACCGGCCCGTCCAGCCCAGGCGGACGAGGGCGATCCCGCCGCCGATCGAGGTGACCAGGAGGATCGTCGCGTGGACGATCAGGGCGAGGGCGAAGGCCGAGTCGGCCGGGACGCCGATCGCCTTGCCGATCTCGACGGCCGCAAACTCGAACGTCCCGAGGTTGGACGGCCCGGCCGGGACGGCGCTCGCGAGGGCGACACCGGAGGCGATCAGGGCGGCCTGGCCGATCGACAGCTCCAGGCCGATCGACTGGCCGACGGCCGCCCAGGCAAGGATCGCGATCGTCCACGCGGCGGCGCTCGCCGCCAGCGCCTCGGCCAGCGTCCGCGGTCGGCCGGCCACCGCGAGCCCGCCCTGGAGCTTGCCCGCCAGCTCGCGGACCTGCGGCCAGCGCTCGACCGCTGCCGTCACACGCGACGCGCCCGGCAGGCGATGGGCGACGATCCCGAGGGCGAGGACGACGAGGAAAAGGCCGGCGACGCCGGCCCCGACGAGGACGGCGCTCGCGACGACACCGCGAACGCTCAGGATCAGCAGGGCGGCCGACGCGATCGCCACGACGGCGACGAGATCGACCACCCGCTCGACGACGACGGTCCCGAGGGCCGACGCCCGGCTGATCCCCTCCCGATCCCCGAGGTAGTGGCTGCGAACCAGCTCGCCGAGACGGGCCGGCAGGACGTTGTTGGCGAGATAGCCCACGAGGAGATAGCCGAGCATCGACGAGTAGCGGACCTTCGCGATCGGGCGGAGGAGGCGTTGCCAGCGCAGCGTCCGAAGGGCGAGATCGGTGGACAGGAAGACGGCCGCCACGGCGATCCAGCGCAGATCGGCCCGGGCCAGGACCTCGCCCGTCCGGGCCAGGTCGACCCCCCGCAGGACGAGGAACAGCGCGACGACCGAGATCGCCGCCCCGAGAGCGGCGCGGAGGATCGTTCCTGTGCGCATCTGCTTCGCGGTCGCCGGGCCGACGCGCTCAGGCCGCCGAAGCCGGCGGCTGGGGCGGTCTGGCGGTCAGCTTCTTGGAGCGACGAACGCCGATCCGGTGGAGGAGGTAGCGGGCGACCACCCGAAGCGTGGAGAGGCCGTAGACCACGCTCCGCTTGAAGCCGACGGAGCTCGCTTCGTCGAAATAGCGGGTGGGGACGCCGATCTCGCCGATCCGCCGACCCATCCCCGCGGCCACGACCTGGGCGATCAGCTCCTGGTCGAACACGAAGTCGTCGCTGTTCAGGTCGTACGGGATCGTCTCGAGCAGGCGCCGGCTGTAGGCCCGCAGGCCCGTGTGGTACTCCGAGAGGTGCAGCCCGAAGGCGAGATTCTCGACACCCGTCAGGAACCGGTTCGAGATGAACTTCCAGCGCGGCATCCCACCGGCGAGCGGGTCGCCCAGGAAGCGGCTGCCGAGCATCAGGTGCTTCTCGCCGTCCAGGATCGGCGCGATCAGGGCCGGGATCCGGGTCGCGTCGTACTGGTAGTCGGGATGGAGCATGACGACGACATCGGCGCCGCGCTCGAGCGCCGCCTTGTAGCACGTCTTCTGGTTGCCACCATAGCCGAGGTTCTGGCGGTGGATGATCACGTCCAGCCCGAGCTGCTTGGCGATCTCGACCGTCTCGTCACGGGAGACGTCGTCGACGAGGATGATCCGGCCGACCAGGTCGTGGGGGATGTCCGCGTAGGTCCGTTCGAGCGTCTTCGCCGCGTTGTAGGCGGGCATGACGACCACGACCGTCGGTGCAGCGGTGGGGGGAGCGGAGCCGACGTCGCTCGCGACGGCGTCGTTGGGGCGGTCCACGAGGCGACAGCCTACTCGATCGGTGGGCCGGTTCGTCGTCCGGCGAGGGCGGGAGACCCGGCGGGTTGCCGTCATCGCGACGACATCGTCGGAGCCGTCGGGTGTGCAACGATGACGGCCGACGACGCACTCGGAGACAAGATGTTCGAACGCCTCTTCGGCGGCCGGGACGTGGATCCCGCGACCGCCGAGCGCATCCCGCCCGGCCAGTACAAGACCGACAAGTTCCCGGTTCTCCATTACGGCTCGGTCCCGAAGACGGACCTCGCGACGTGGGACTTCCGCGTCTACGGCGAGGTCGATGCCCCGTTCACGCTCACGTGGGAGCAGTTCAAGGCACTGCCGCGCAAGAAGGTCCACACGGACATCCATTGCGTGACCCGCTGGACGAAGCTCGACACCGACTGGGAGGGCGTGCCGATCCAGGAGATCCTCCGCCTCGCCCAGGTCCGACCCAGCGCGACGCACGTCGTCTCGCATGCCGAGCAGGGCTACACCGCCAACGTGCCGCTGAGCGTCCTCGACGACGACGACGTCCTGTTGGCCGACACGTTCGGTGGCGAGCCGCTGGAGCTCGAGCACGGCTGGCCGCTCCGCCTCTTCATCCCGAAGCGGTACTTCTGGAAGAGCTCGAAGTGGGTCCGCGGCCTCGAGTTCCTCGACCACGACCAGCTCGGCTTCTGGGAGCGCTACGGCTACAACAACGACGCCGACCCCTGGAAAGAGGAGCGATTCAGCGAGTAGCCGGCCTCGTCCGCGCCGGCGGCGCCATCGAAGGTGTCACCGCCGGACGTAGACGATGAGAGGCGTCCCGTGACGCTGGGGCTTGTTGGCGGGCTCGCCCTCGGCCTGGACGATCGGGGCGACACGCTCGACGTAGAAGTCCGCCACGGCCTCGGGTGAGTCCCAGACGTTCAGTGACGTCACCAGCCCCTCGGCTCCGACCCATGCGATCGAGGCAACCAACGCAGCGGGCGGATCCGCCGTCACCCGGAGGCGCTCCGTCCACCGCTCCCATTCCTCGCGGGGTGCGGTGACGGTCTCGACGAACACGCGCTGATGCTACGACGGACCGTCAAACGAGCGACCTTCGAATCGGCCGTCGCGCAAACCTCACGCTCGGTCTGGACGTAGACACGAAGGAAGGAGTCTGCGATGTGTCTCAACTGTGGTTGCATGCGAGCCCATGACGACATGGGCAAGCCGAACGTGAACCTGACCTACGAGGACGTGAAGCGGGCGGCCGACGCGAACGGCAAGACCGTCGACGAGACGCTCGAGACGATCGCCCGGACGGCCGACAAGGATCGATCCGAGCACCCGGCGGAGTACGCCCCGGCGACCTGAGTCCTACGGCCGCCACGCGGGGCAGCAATCGTTGGCGATCCCGTTTGAACCGGCGACCCCGGCGAGACGCCGCTTCGCCGAGCCGTCGGCGTTCATGACGTACAGGTCGAACTCCCTGCCGTCGTTGATGCTGTAGGCGATCTGCCGTGCGTCGGGCGACCAGGCCGGGTAGCCATCCCATTCCGGGTGGCTGGTGAGGTTCGTCGCATCCGAGCCGTCGGGTCGGATCGTGAGGATCTCGGCGTTGCCTTGGCCGAGAGACAGCGGATCTGCGCCATCGCGGTAGGAGGTGAAGAGGATCCGGGCGCCATCGGGTGCCCAGGCCGGCCCTTCATCCGGCGCCGGATCGGTCGTCAACCGGCGTTGCCCTCGTCCATCAGCCGCAGCGACGTAGATCTCGGGGTTGCCGTCGCGGCTCGAGGTGAACGCGATCCGGCGACCATCCGGCGACCAGGTCGGCTCGACGTCCTCGGCCTCGTTGTCGGTGAGTCGTGTCTGGCTCGAGCCATCGGCGTTCATGACATACAGCTCGTTCCGCTGGTCCTGGCCCGAGTGGTCCCGCCAACTGAAGAAGACGATCCTCGCACCGTCCGGCGACCAGCTCGCGCCGCCGCTCTGGGCGGCCAGCCGCCTCGCGTTCGATCCGTCCGCGTCGACCACCCAGATCGTGCCTTCGTCGTGGTCGTCGTAGGCGATGCGCCTTCCATCGGGCGACCAGGACGGAGCGCCCGCCGGCCGGTCGGTCAACTGTCGCATCCCGGATCCGTCGCCACTCATCACCCAGAGCGGCGCGTCGAATCCGTCGCAGCAGAGATACGCGATCCGGGAGCCGTCAGGTGACCAGAAGGGGAAGGCGACGGTCTCGGCGTTCGTGGTCAGGGGCCGAAGCCCGCTGCCATCGGCGGCGATCAGATAGAAGTCGTCATGGCCGTCGGGATCCGCGTGAAAGGCGATGGCGGGACCGACGATCGGCGCGGCGGCTGATGGCCGCGGGGGGACGGGTACGGGCCCGTTCCCGCCCGCGGATGGGCCGGCGGACGCGACGCGCGAAGGCGCCACGTGGTCAGGTTCGGCGCAGGAACCGAGGATGGCCGCGAGCACGAGGCCGAGCAGGCCGGCCCTGGTGCCGGTCCGCCGGAGCGAGCGGGGTGTCATCGATCGTGTACACCGCCCGCCCCGCCGGCGTTCCGATCGCGACCCCTGCTCAGACCGCCTCGGCGAGAGCCGCGACGAACTGGCTGTTGTAGAGCTCCGAGTAGGCGCCTCCGCGGGCCAGCAGCTCGTCGTGGGTCCCCTGCTCCACGATCCGGCCGCGCTCCATCACGAGGATCGTGTGGGCGTCGCGGATCGTCGAGAGGCGGTGGGCGATGACGAAGGTCGTCCGGCCCTCCATCAGGCGGGCCATCGCCCGCTGGATCAGGACCTCGGTCCTCGTGTCGACCGACGACGTCGCCTCGTCGAGGATCAGGATCGGCGGATCGGCCAGAAACGCCCGGGCGATCGTCAGGAGCTGCTTCTCGCCGGCCGAGAGGCTCGTCGCGTCGTCGTCGATCACGGTGTCGTACCCGTCCGGCAGGGTCCGGACGAAGTGGTCGACATGGGCGGCCTCGGCCGCGGCCTGGAGCTCCGCCTCCCCGGCGTCGAGCCGGCCGTAGGCGATGTTCTCGCGGATCGTGCCGTGGAAGAGCCAGGTGTCCTGGAGGACCATCCCGAACTGGCGGCGGAGGTCGTCGCGGGCGAGGGTCCGGATGTCGATCCCGTCGATGCTGATCCGCCCCGCATCGATCTCGTAGAAGCGCATCAGCAGGTTGACGAGGGTGGTCTTGCCGGCGCCGGTCGGGCCGACGATCGCGACGGTCCGGCCGGCCTCGACGACGAGGTCCAGGTCGTCGATCAGCGGTCGGTCCGGCTCGTAGCGGAACGAGACGTCCTCGAAGGCGACGGCGCCGGCGGCGCGGTCCAGGACAGCGGGCTGGGCCGGGTCGGCGATCTCCTCCTCCTCGTCGAGGAGCTCGAACACCCGCTCGGCGGAGGCGACGGCCGACTGGAGGACGTTGACGATGCTCGCCGTCTGGATGATCGGGAACGTGAACTGGCGCGAGTACTGGATGAAGGCGACAACGTCGCCCAGCGTCATCTGGCCGGCGGCAACGCGGAGACCGCCGATGACCGCGATCGCCACGTAGTTGAGGTTGGAGATGAAGTTCATCGCCGGCTGGATGATCCCCGAGATGAACTGGGCCCGGTAGCTCGCCTGGTAGAGCCGTTCGTTCTCCTCGTCGAAGATCGCCACGGCCTGCCGCTGGCGGCCGAACGCCTTCACGATCGCGTGCCCCGTGTGCATCTCCTCGACATGGCCGTTGAGTGCCCCGGTCGAGGCCCACTGGGCCACGAAGAGCTTCTGCGAGCGGCGGATGATCAGGATCGTGAAGACGAGCGACGCGGGCACGGCGAGCAGCGAGACGACCGCGAGGAGCGGGCTGATCGTCAGCATCAGGATCAGGACGCCGACGATCGTCAGGAGCGACGTGATGAGCTGGGTCAGGCTCTGCTGGAGGGACTGGCCGATGTTGTCGATGTCGTTCGTGACCCGGCTCAGGAGGTCGCCTCGGGGATGGCCGTCGAAGTAGCGGAGCGGCAGCCGGCCGAGCTTCTGGTCGACGTCCTCCCGCAGCCGGTAGACGGTCCGCTGGGTGACGCCCGCCATGACGTAGCCCTGCATCCAGCCGAAGATCGAGCTGACGATGTACAGGGCGATCAGGAGGGCGACGACGCCGCCGAGCGCCCCGAAGTCGACGCCCGTGCCGGGCGTGAGATGCATCGTGGCGAGCATGTCCGCGAGCTGGTTCTGACCCTGGCTGCGGAGGCCCGCGATCACCTGCTCCTGGGTGACGCCGGCCGGCATGTTCCGGCTGAAGGCGCCTTCG
>DASUPH010000197.1:0-7434 GCA_036276275.1 Candidatus Limnocylindrales bacterium | reverse complement strand
CGGGGCGGGTTGCGACGGGCGCCGAACTCGTCGGCATCGGTCGAGTCAGGGCCGTGCTCGGCCGCAGCCGTCGCCGGCGAGGCGGGTTCCGGCTCGGTCGAACCCGGGCGGCCGCCGGCATCGTCATCTGCGTCGGCATCGGGATCGTCGCCGAACCCGGTCCGAGCGGCGCCCGTGCTGCCTCCCGCGCCCGCTCCACTTCCCGCGGCGGCGCTCGCCGTCGCAGCCGCCGCGCTCCCCGAAGCCGCGGCCGCGTCGGCAGCGTCGCGTGCCCGAGCGGCTTCCCGGCGCGCCCAGTCCTGGAACGTCGGGCAGACGGGGAACGCACTCGAGAGGCAGTACGCCTCCTGGTGGGCCAGGGCCCGCGGGGCGGGACGCGTCTCCGCGTAACAGCGATGCCGGTGGTCGGGAACCGACGCCCGTTCATCCCGATCGTCCTCGAACGCGACGAACGGACAGGCCGAGGCGCCGTCCGCGAGGGGCAGGCCGCGTTCAGTCACCCGTCGATGATACCGGCCCGATCAGCCGTCGGCCTTGGTTCCGGAAGCTGGCCGCCCGGCGCCGGAGCGGGTCGGCAAGGGTGGAGGCGTCGCGATCCGGCCATCGGGGCCTGGCCAGCCGAGCACGACCGTATTGCCGGAGGACGCCTCGAGCTGCTGGAGGAGGCGCAGCTGGAGGAGGCCCGGGTTGTCATCCAGGAGTCGTCCGGCGTTGGCAAGGGATCGCAGGGCGGCGGTCTCGCCGCGAGCCCGCTCGAGGGCCGCCTCGCCCTCGCGCCGGGCGGCGACGATCCCGGCGAACGCCCGCTTCAGATCGCCGGGAACCATCACGTCGCGGACGTCGACGCCGAGGAGCTCGACTCCGATCCGGGCGACGTCGCTTGCGATCGCGGCGCCGGCCGCCGGCCCGATCTCGCCCCGGGTCGCGAGAATGTCGTCGGCGGTCCGTCCGGCGATCGCGCCACGCAGGCCGGCCTGGAGGGCCACGTAGAGCGCCCGGAGGTGGTCCTGGTCGCCCGTCACCGCTGCGACGGGGTCGGCGATGACGTAGTGGGCGGTGAGGCTGACCTTCAGGGCCACCCCATCGGCGGTGAGGATCTCCTGGCCGGGGACGGTCAGGCTCGTTGGACGTCCATCGATGACGCGAACCTCGTTGAAGCCGCGGATGCTGAGATGCGGCCCCGCGTCGACGAGACCGCTGAAACGGCCCATCCGGTAGCGGAGGCCCCGCTGGTAGTCGTAGACAGTCACCACGACGAAGGGCCGAGCAACGATCGCCGCGACGACCACGAGGAGCAGCAGGATGAGGGCGATTTCCACCTGGCCTCCCTTTCGCGGCGTGGCGGTGGCAGTGCCCGCCGCGATTGGGTCCCGATCCGACCGGCGGAGGCCCGAAGCCTGCATGGCCGGCGGGTCGTCTGCGTTGAGGCAAGACCCGGTCGCGACGGGCGGGGCGCAGGGGTGAGCCTGCAACATCAGACGGAACCGCCGATCGCAGAACCCGTGCCGGCGATGCCGGCGTTGGGCTGACTCACGGCCTCCGTCAGGCGATCGTAGGCCATCGACCGGCCGCTGACCAGCCACGGAACGCGCAGGGTTCGTCGCACGTTTGACAGCCGGGGCGGACGCTCCGAGACTCCGATCCACCGCTCGAACCCGCACGATGACGCGGTCCCCCGAGCCCTTCATCGCCCGCGAAGGAGATCCATGTTCCGATTCAGCGACATCCTCGCCCCGAAGACGACCGTCCACGCCCACTGCGACCTGCCGTGCGGGATCTACGACCCCGAGCAGGCCCGGATCGAGGCCGAGTCCTGCTACAAGATCATCGAGAAGATGGGCCAGAACAGCGACGCGACGTTCACGGCCCGGGCGATCGGGATCAAGGAAGAGCGAGCGGAACTCGTCAAGCACCACCTCGACGTCCTCTGGCACGACTACTTCAAGCCGGAGCACCTCGACAAGGTCCCGAACCTCCACGAGCTCTTCTGGAATGCGACGAAGCAGGTCTCCAAGGTCAAGGCGTCGACCGACATCGCCGACGCGAAGAAGCTCCTCGACCTGATCGACGAGGTCGACGCCGCCTGGAAGGCGACCGGCGGCGACGCGAAGACCCGGGTGGCGAAGCAGACCGCCTGATCGGCTCCGCACATGACCGAACCGAAGCCCCGCCCGGCGGCGGGGCTTCGCCGCGCCCGGGGACCGTGGCGGGTGGCGGTCAGCGAGGCATCGATGCGCCCGGCCATCGAGCCCGGCGACTGGCTCCTCGTCGATCCGACCGTCCGCCGCTGGCCCAGGCGCGGATCGGTCGTCGTGTTCCGCGAGCCCGACTCCGGGACCCTTGCGATCAAGCGGGTCGCGGCCCGCCCGGCCGATCGTGTCGACCTCGACGAGGGTCACCTCGTCCTCGGCGCCGACGAGGCGTGGCTGCTGTCCGACGCGCGGGACGCCGAGCTCCTCGAAGCCGGTCTCGGCCGGCCCATCGACTCGCGTCGCTATGGGCCCGTGCCCCTCGAATGCCTCGTCGGGCGAGCCTGGTTCCGCTACGGGCCGCTGCGGCGCATCGGACGAATCGGGCGGGGACGGTGATCCACCCGGACCACTGAGGGAAACGCAGCGGTCGGGCGAGCTTGCGGAACCTCGACCGCGACGGCGCCCCCGTTCGCTATCCTCCGCCGATGACGACAACGTTCGACCCGAAGGCGCCACTTGCCGGCGCTCCCGATCCCTGGGAGTCCCTGCCGCAACCATCGCTCCGCGACGGCCCGCCGTACCACATGACCGACATGATCGCGGCCGAGCCGTTCGTCGCCGAGCGCCTCCTCGAGCGGCTCGCCGATCCGCTGGGCCCGGCCGGCCGGTTGGCCGGCGCGATCGGCCAGGCCGCGAGCGGCGATGCGTCCATCGTCGTCACCGGTTGCGGAACGAGCGAGCACGCGGCCCAGGCGTTCGCCGCGATCGTCCGCGAGGCGCTCCGGGCCGGCGGGCTCCCGAGCGGACCGACCTCGATCGTCGCGGCGCAAGCCTTCGAGCTGGCTCTCGAGCCGCCGACCGGGGGACTGGTGATCGGGGTCTCGCACGAAGGCGGGACGACCGCGACGATCGACGCTCTCGAGTCGGCGTCCGAGGCAGGCGCGCGCACCGCCCTGATCAGCGGCAGTGCCGGATCACCGGCCGCGGACGCGGCGTCGCCAGAGCTGGTGGTCGAGACGGTCGAGATGGACCACGGCTGGTGCCACACCGTCGGCTATCTGTCGCCGCTCGTGGCCGCGGCGGCGATCGGCGCCCATGTCTCGGGCCGCGAGATCGACCCGGCCGAGATCCGCAAGCTGGTGGCGGCCGGTGCCCGTGACGAAGTCGGCGCTGAGCGGATCGCCAAGACCTTCGCCGACGCGACGACGCTGCTGACGATCGGATCCGGGGCGGACCGACCCGCGGCGCGCGAGCTCGCCCTCAAGGTCGAGGAGGCGGCCTGGCTGCCGTCGGCGATGCGCGACCTCGAGACGTTCCTCCACGGCCACTTGCCCGCCACCGGCGAGTCGACCGCGCTCGTCCTGATCCTCACGGATCGCGACGGGCGCGAAGAGCGTCTCGAGCGGGCCCGCGACGCGCTCGCGGCCGCGCGCGTCCTCGGGCTGCGGACGGCCGCGATCCTCGCTCGGGACCTCGAGGGCGAGATCTCCGCAGACCTGACGCCGGCCGGCCGCCTGCTCGTCGACGATGCCGCGGATCTGCCGGCGCCGGTCGCGGCGCTCATCGGCAGCGCGACCCCGCTGCAGCTGCTGACCGAGCGGATCGCCCGCGCCCGCGGAACGAACCCGGACCTGATCCGGCGCGACGATCCGCTCTACCTCGCGGCGGCCGACGCCGCCGGCTGATCCCGGGCCGGTCTCAGAACAGTGATTCGGCCATCAGGTCGATCATCTCGAGATCGCGCGGGATGAACGTCTGGAGCATGAGCCGCTCCGCCCCGGCGTCGGCGAAGCGTGCGGCCATCGCCCGAGCCTGACCCGGATTCCCGAGGATCCAGCGCGGCTCGCGAGCAGCGAACCACTCGTCGCCGCCGGCCTCGTTGCCGAAGGCGGTGAGGAGAGCGGACTTCCGCCGGGATAGCTCGGCCTCATCGCGCCCGATCAGGATTCCGGCCATCACCGATCGCCCCATCGTGGCGGGGTCGCGACCGATCGCGCGGCAGGCCTCGTCGAGCGCCGCGAACTTCTCGCGCGCCACCTCCGGCGAGGACGACGACAGGTTGAACTCGTCGGCGTATCGAGCGGCGATGCGAAACGCCCGGGGCGAGCCCTCGCTGCCAGACAACAGGCGTGGCCGGGATGCGCCGTTCGGACCGGCCGGACGACCCGGCCGGGCGACCGGCTTCGGATGGAACGAGGCGTCCTGGATCGTGACGTGCTTTCCCTCGAACGACCAGCCATCGGGCTCGCCCCACAGGCCCTGGAGGACCGCGAACTGCTCCTCGAGCATGTCCGCCCGGCCCTTGATGTCCGGGAACGGCAGGCCGAGCTGGCGATGCTCCGGGTCGTTCCAGCCCGCTCCGAGACCGAACTCGACCCGGCCGCCGCTCATCTCGTCGACCGTCGTGACGACCTTTGCGAGGTTGCCGAAATAGCGGAAGGTGATCGGCGAGACGAGCGTCCCGAGGGTGATCGTCTTCGTCTCGCGGGCGAGGCCGGCGAGGACCGCCCAGGCGTCGGTCGTCGGCTCGCCGGATGGCCCGGGAAAGCTCTGGTAGTGATCTGACCGAAAGAACGACTCGAAGCCCACCGATTCCGCCCGCTGGACGATTGCCAGCTGTTCGGCGTAGGTCAGCCCCTGCTGAGGCTCGATCATCAGGGCGAACCGCATCCGAATCTCCTCCACTCCACGTGACCGGGCGATCATCATGATCGAGGCGACAGTCGGCCTTGACTGGATGATCGCCTCGCGCTAGATTATTCGTGTCATGCGAACTATCAATCCCGGTCCGGCCGCGGCGGCTGCCGCCCCCGCCTCGAGGGCCCAGCTCGTCGATCAGATCGTCGAGCGACTTTCTGAGACGGTCAGTGGCCTGCGCTGCGCGGGCACGGGCAAGATGGTCAAGCTCGGGATCAGCATGACGCACCTCCACATCCTGTGGCTGCTCGACCATCATGGCGACCTTCCGATGAGTCGGCTGGCCGAGCTGCTCGACGTGTCCGTGAGCAGTGCCACGGGTCTCGTCGATCGGATGGCGGAGCGCGGGCTCGTCGAGCGGTTGGGCGTACCGGACGATCGACGCATCGTTCTGATCCGCGTCGCTCCCGAAGGGGCGCGGGTCCGCGACGAGGTCGAGGCGCTCCGCCAGGACAGCATGCGGGCGATCCTGTCGCGGCTCGACGCCGCCCAGCTCGTGCGCGTCAAGGCGGCGTTGACGGATATCAGCGGCGCCGTCGCCGAGACGGTCGGCACGGATCACCTCGACATCCACACAAGTCGCATCTAGGCGGTCGCCCACCGCCGCGCGGCATCCCCAGAGGAGACGAACACCGATGGAATCCTTCCCCGTCGAGAACGACGGGCCGACCCCCTCGCTCGCCGACGATCCGGCGCTCGGCTTGAGCCAGCGCGCCAAGCTCGAGATCCTCTTTGCCGTCCTCCTCGGCCTGTTCCTGGTCGCCCTCGACCAGACCATCGTCGGCACGGCATTGCCGCGGATCCTGACCGACCTCGGTGGCAACGACCTCTACACGTGGGTCGTGACGATCTACCTCCTGACCAGCACGATCACCGTCCCGTTCTACGGCAAGCTCTCCGACCTCTATGGCCGCCGCCCGATGATCATGATCGGCATCACGCTGTTCCTCGCGGGCTCGGTGCTCTCCGGCCTGAGCCAGACGATGTGGCAGCTGATCCTCTTCCGCGGCATCCAGGGCCTTGGCGCCGGTGCCCTGTTCCCGATCGCCCTCGCGGTGATCGGCGACCTGTTCACCCCCGCCGAGCGGGGCAAGTATCAGGGCCTGTTCGGGGCCGTCTTCGGGATCTCGTTTCTCATCGGCCCCGGGCTTGGCGGGTTCCTGACGGATACCGTCAGCTGGCACTGGATCTTCTTCGTCAACCTGCCGGTCGGCATCATCAGCCTGATCGTGATCTGGCGGCTCCTGCCGACCATCAAGCGCACCGGCGCATCGCGCAACTTCGACTACCTCGGGGCGCTGATCTTCACCATCGCGATCGGGTTCCTGCTCGTCGGTCTGACCAACAAGGCGGGCACCCATCTCGTCGACGGCCTGAAGACCCCGAATGACTGGACCGAACTGACCGTCGGCGGGTTCATTCTCGTCGGGTTGATCGGCAGCGCCCTGTTCGCCTTCGTCGAATCACGGGCCAAGGAGCCGATCGTCCCGCTCGATCTGTGGCGGAACCGGACCTACGCGTCGTCGATCCTGTCGACGTTCCTCGTCAGCTTCGGCTTCTTCGGCGCGATCATCTTCCTGCCGCGCTGGCTCCAGGCCGTTCGGCACGAGTCTG
Organism: Candidatus Limnocylindrales bacterium; assembly: GCA_036276275.1. GTDB lineage: Bacteria > Chloroflexota > Limnocylindria > Limnocylindrales > CSP1-4 > CF-46. The sequence goes on along the minus strand of DASUPH010000197.1, from coordinate 931 downwards.
CGACGAGCTCGGGCTACCTGATCTTCCCGATGTTGATCGGGCTCATCGGCAGCTCGATCGTGGCCGGTGCGCTCGTCTCACGGACCGGCAAGTACAAGGCGATCATCCTGGCGGCCGTGGTCGCCATGACCGCCGGCATCGCGCTGATGACCCAGCTCCGTGCGGACACCGAGTACCCGGCCCTGTTCTTCTGGATGTTCGTCGCCGGCCTGGGCATCGGCCCGACACTGTCGGTGTTCACGATCGTCGTCCAGAACGCGGTGCCATTCTCGAAGCTCGGCGTCGCGACGAGCAACCTGACCTTCTTCCGCCAGATCGGGGGCTCGGTCGGTCTGGCGATTGCCGGGACGGTCTTCGGGCAGGGCCTCGCGGAGAAGCTGCAGCCCGCCCTCCTTCCGATCGGCCTGCAGACGATCGCGGCTGCCCCGGCGGATCAGAGAGCCGCCCTCGGCAGCTTCTTCCAGAGCCCGGCCCTGGCGAACATCGACCTGAACGAGCTGACCGGCGTCGGCAAGAGCTTCGGAACGGCGATCGTCAACCAGGCCCCGGCGCAGCTCCATCCCATCATCCAGCCATTCGTGCCCCAGTTCGACCAGGCGTTCAACAACTCGATGAGCCTCGCGATCGCCCAGACGTTCTGGATCGGCGTCGCCGCGGCCGCACTGGCATTCGTCGCGGCCCTGTTCATGCGGGAGCTGCCCCTCCGGTCGTCGCACGGTGCACCGGCACCCGCGACGGCCGCGGACCCGAAACGCCCAGCACTGCCGGCGGCCGACTGACTGCTCGGCGCTCCGCGCCTCGCGGCTCCTCCTCTCGAAACCCCGGCGGGCCCACGCCCCGCCGGGGTTTCCTTCGTCCCGGCGTTCGGGGCGGCCTCCGGACCGGCGGGGTAGGATCGGGACGATGTCGACCGACAATCCGACCTTCCCGA
>DASUPH010000196.1:0-2611 GCA_036276275.1 Candidatus Limnocylindrales bacterium | reverse complement strand
GACCCGACCAGATCGAGGACGACTTGACGACGATCCCGAGTCGCCGGGCGGGCTCTGACGTCGCGGGCCCCGGCGTTGCCGACGCGGATCCGGTCGAGGACGGGGCCGGCTCCGTCGGAGCGCCGGACACGGCCGCGACCGGGTGGGCGATGACCGCTCGCAGCGTCGCCGCCATCGCCTTGTCGGTCGTCCCGAACGGGAAGCGCGCCCGCAGATCGCCTGCGCCGTCCACGAGGAACACGTCGGCCGTATGGGACATGGCGTAGCCGTCGGTGACGCCCGTGTCCACCCTCGCGTACTTGACCCCCCAGGCCGTCGCGGCATCGGCGATCCGCGCGTCCGTCCCGGTCAGACCCACGAAGCCCGCGGGCAGGAAGCGGACGTACTCGGTGAGCCACTCGGGCGTGTCGCGCGCTGGGTCCACGGTCACGAAGACCGCTCGCGTGCCCGGTCCGACATCGGCCATCGCCAGGCCGATCGTCCCGATCGTGGCGGGGCAGACGTCCGGGCAATGGGTGTACCCGAAGAAGACGAACGTGGGACTGCCCCGGAGGTCGGCGAGCTCGAACGGCCGAGCGGTCTGGTCGGTCAGCGACAGTGGCGGCGCCGGTCGGACGGGATCGACGAGGTAGGCATTCGGGTCCATGGCGGCGAGACTCGATGTCGGTGTCGAGGAACCATCGCCGCCGGACGAAGCCAGACCCCGGACGACGCTCAGCACGACGAGCAGGCCGCAGATGCCGGCCATCCCAAGGACGAGCCAGAAACCCCCGTCGAGGATCCTGGCCGATTCGTCGTCGGACGCCGGCGTCGTCCGCGGCCGCGCCATGTCAGCCCGCGTGGACCGCTGCCTGGACCGTCAGCGCTCCGGCATTCCGGAAGACGAGGTGCAGTTCGAGCGTGCCGCCGGCCGTCAGGTCGCGGCTCAGTCCCATGAGCATCACGTGGAAGCCACCCGGTGCAAGCGTCACGGTCCCGCCGGCGGGAACGGCGATCTCCTGGACCGGCGCCATGCCGGTCATGCCCGAGGCGTCCGTCGAGGTCTTGTGGAGCCCTGCCATCGAGGCGTCCGGGCTGGAAACGGACAACAGCGCATCCTCGGCCGTGCCCGGGTTCGTGATGATGAGGTAGGCCGCCGTGTCCGCCCCGGATGCCGCGGGACGCGCCCATGCCTGCGCGACGGTGATGCTGCCGGTGGCGGAACTGGTGCAGGCGACGAGGATCGTCGCAACCGCGACGAGCGCGAGTCGGAGGTTGGCAGGGGGTCGCATCGAAGCAGCCTCAGGTTCGAGATCGACGGCCCTTCGACCCTACTCCCGTTCTCCGGAGGTCGCGAGGTCCGTTCGGCCCCTCCCGGGAGTCCGCTCGGCCGTCGTCGCCCGGAGTCTACCCGGCGCTCCAGCGCGAATACACCGGCGGCCAGTCGTCGGCCGTTTCGCGAACGCCCAGCAGGGCGGCCTCGATCGAGAACTCGAAGAGCGCATAGGTGTCGTCGGGCTCGAACGACCACTGCGCCGCCGCCGCTGACCGGCGGACGACCGAGTCGACGACCGACGCGCGACCCCGGACCATGAACTCGCTCGGCGATGCCGGGTCCTGATGCGTGTGAAGGGCGTACCGCCCGTCGCGTTCCAGGTCCCGCCGCTTCGCCGACGGCAGGATGAACGCGTAGAGCCGCCCCTCGACGATCTCCACGTTGATGGGGTGGATCCGTGGCGGTTCATCGCCGCGAACGGTCGCGAGCAACATCTCGCCGACGCCGCCGCGAACGATCTGGCGCCGTCCCGCGGCGGCGAGTTCCGGGGCGGCTACTTCGAATTCAGCCCATGTCGCCATATCGTGCTCCTCAAGATCGCTCAGCATGCCTGGCTCGCGGTGGGCGGGATCGCGTCACGTCCCGAACGCGTCGGGCTCGCCAAGCCCCGATCCGTGACGATGGTACGGATCCGCGCCGCCCACCCGGCGGTCGGGGGCCGCTTCTGCCGAACAAGGCGATGCGATGAGGCCTCGCGGCGCCGATCCGCGATCCGGTCCGTGGCGAGGAATGCCGCCGTCGTGGGATGCACCTCAGCGTCCGATCGTGTGAGCGAGGTCGTCGATGCCCTCGCGCGAGTCCACGCCGTAGCCCGCGGCCAGCATTCCGAGCACGAGCATCGCCCCGCTCGCCATGAGGAAGATCACCAAGCCGTCCATGTGTTGACTCCTTCTCGATCGGTCACTGTGGACAGCATGGGACGCGACCGGTCCGCTGCGAAGGTCCAGTTCGATACCAGGATGATGGACCAGTTCTGGGTGGTGCCCTGGCCTGGGCTTGGTCGACCTTACGGCTCGACGACGACCTTGAGGCCCCGGCGCCCCGCCAACGCCGCGAAGGCCGCCGGCGCGTCGGCCAGCGCAAACCGGTCGGTGACGAGCGACGACAGGTCGATCCGGCCGGCCCCGACGAGGGCGATCGCACGGCCCAGATCGCTCGAGGTCATGCGCCGGCACAGGACCAGGGTCAGACCCTTGCGGCGCGCCGCGGAGGCCGTGAAGGTCGTCCGGTCGGTGCCGGGGATCCCGACCAGGACGACGCGCCCGCCGGCCCGGGTCAGCCGGATCGCCTCGTCGA
>DASUPH010000195.1:0-12746 GCA_036276275.1 Candidatus Limnocylindrales bacterium | reverse complement strand
AGGCGCGGACCACGTCCGCGAGGGCGTCGAGCGACTTGGCGTTCGCGGTCAGGGCCGCCTTGTTCCCGCTCAGCTGGGTGGCGATTCCGTCGAGCTGCTCGTCGAGGCCGGAGATGTCGGTCGCGATCTGGCCGAAGAGCTCGCCGAGCCGGGCAACGGGCCGCTGCCCGAAGATCTCGATCGCGTTGGCCTGGGTCTCCAGGTCGCGCAGGCGGGGTTCGATGTTGCGGACCGCGGCGGCGGCGGCGCCGACCGTGACCGACGTCTGCTCGATGGTCGGTCCGAACGTGCCCGCGGTCGTGGCGGCGTCGTCGAGGACGTCGGCGGTCAGCACGATGATCGCGTCGAGGCTCACCGCCTCCGACACGATCCGATCGCCCAGCGAACCGATCCGGCCGCTCGCCGAGATCAGCGCGGCGAAGCCGATCGCTGCGGCGAGGATCCCGAAGACCCCGTAGACGATCAGCGCATTCGCAAGCCGCGCCAGTCCCCTGCGCCACTCTCCCGCCGCGCTCAACGGATCGTCACGCAGAACTCGTTGCCCTCGGGGTCGGCGACGATCGTCCAGCGGAAGTCGCCGAGGCTGTGCTCGGCGACGATCGAGCCGCCCAGGTCGACGAGGCGGGTGACCTCTGCCGCCATGTCGCCGGCATCGAAGTCGATGTGGGCCCGGTTCTTCGCGGTCTTCGGCTCGGGAACCTGCTGGAACAGGATGTCGAAGCCGACTCGCCGCTCGGCCGGCGCGCGGAGAGCGACGAACTGGTCGTTGATGCGGTGCGACGTCCAGCCGAGGGCCGCCTCCCAGAACGGGACGACGACCGCGTGATCGGCGCAATCGATGACGACGTTGTGGGGATGGAGGTCCGGGACGCTCATCGCCACGACGAGCGGGCGGCGTCCGGGTAGAGCCGGACGCGACGGTAGGGCTCCCGCCCGCGCGATCGCGAGACGAGGTTGGCCCGCTCCGCCATCTGGTGCTGGAGCCGCCGGATGTAGGCGTTCTGGGGCGACAGCTCGACCGGGTCCGCCCCGCTCAGGACCGCCCCGATCGCCTCCTCGGTCTCACGCAGCGCCGCCTCCCGCGGATCGATCTCGAGCGCGAAGATCGAGGTCAAGCTCGACTGCATCTGGGGGATCGTGTTCGACTTCAGGACGTAGATCGGCAGCGCCCGGTCCTCCGCCTCGCGGAGCATCGGGGTCTTCTGCTTGTACTCGTTTCGGAGGGTCATGACGACGTCGGCGTCGTCGACGTCGCGGGCGATCTGGACCGGCAGCTGGAGGTCGCGGACCGCCTGCTCGAGCCGTTTCCGGCTGATCCCCTGGGGCAGGATCCGCAGCGTCGGCAGCGGCGCGCCGCCCGGAACGAGGATCGCCTCGCCGCGATCGTCCTCCTCGATCCCGATCGGCGCGTCGGCCAGGGGATCGTCCTCGTCGAGGTCGTCGGCGTTGACCGGACCGGTGCCTTCGTCCGCGTGGAGAGCGGTCAGCGCCCGCGCGGCCTGGTCGCGCCACGCCTTCTGGCGTTCGAGCTCGCGCGCCTCGCGGGCGCGGGCGTCGGGCACGGACAGGGCGCCGCGCTCGAGCGGGCCGCGATCCGCGATCGTGCCGGCGACGAACGGCGCGTCGTCGACGTGCGGTCCGTCGCGACCGGACGGCGGAACGGCAAACCGCTCACCGGGGATCGTGCCGGTCGGGCCGCCCTCCGGGTCGGAGCCCCGGGGCGCCGTCTCACGACCGGACCCGCCGCGGGTCTGGCGCCAGCCGCCGCTGGCGCCGGGCCGGTAGCCGGAGCGGAAGCCCGGACCGCCGCGCTCGGCTTCCCGGTAGTTGCCCGTCCGGTACGCGCCCTCGCCCCGCCAGCCCGGCTCCATCCGCCACGGCTGACCGGAGCCGATGAGCCCTGCGAAGCGCTCCGCGCCGAGCTGCTCGCGCGGAGACGGTCGCGGCCGGGCCTGGCTGCGATGGACGCCCTCCTCGTCGCGCCAGCGGAGCTCGGGGGCGACGGCGTCGCCGCGGAGGAGCGAGTCGACGACCTCCGCGACGTCGGAGTGGACCGTCACCCGCTCGCGGTCCTGGATCTCGATGATCACGTCGAACGTGGGTGGCGCCTTCCGCTCGAGGACGCTCTTCTGGGTCCGCCGCCGGCGGGCCTCCTCGTCGCCGAGGGTCACGCTCTGGATCCCGCCGATCAGGTCCGACAGGGTCGGGTTGAGCATCAGGTTGTCGAGGTTGTTGCCGTGGGCCGTGCCGATGAGCTGGACGCCCCGCTCGGCGATCGTCCGGGCGGCCTGGGCCTCCAGCTCGGTCCCGATCTCGTCGATCACGATGACCTGGGGCATGTGGTTCTCGACCGCCTCGATCATCACCTCGTGCTGGAGCGACGGGGTGCGGACCTGCATCCGGCGCGCCTTCCCGATCGCGGGATGGGGGATGTCGCCGTCACCGGCGATCTCGTTGCTGGTGTCGACGACAACGACGCGCTTGCCGAGGTCGTCGGCGAGGACCCGGGCGGCCTCCCGGAGCATCGTCGTCTTGCCGATCCCGGGCCGACCCATGATCAGGATCGACTTCCCGCTCTCGACGAAGTCGCCGATGATGTCGATCGTGCCGTAGACCGCCCGCCCGATCCGGCACGTCAGCCCGACGATCTTGCCGCTCCGGTTGCGGATCGCGCTGATCCGGTGGAGCGTCCGCTCGATGCCGGCCCGGTTGTCGTCGCCGAACAGCCCGATGTGGTCGACCACGTGGGCGATGTCCGTCTCGTCGATCTCGCGCTCGAGGAGCATCACCTCGGAATCGGGGAAGCGGGCCTCCGGCCGCCGTCCCAGGTCGAGGACGACCTCGATCAGCGCCTCCTTCTCGGGCAGCGCATGGACGGCATCGACGATCTCCCGCGGCAGTGATGCCAGCAGGGCGTCGAGGTCGTCGATCGATTCACGGCGGCGATCTGCGGTCAACGCAACCACCTTTCCAGCAACGCGGCCACCTGGTCAGCGGACGCCCGCCGGCACGAGGGCCGGTTCGGCGACACGGACGAGTGTTTCCTTCATCAGCAGGGTGACGGTCGCGATCGTACCGAAGCCGGCATCCTCGAGCCGCCGATCGATCGGCGATTCGTAGGTCCGGACAGGGGCGAGGACGCCCTGCTCGCGCCGGGATCCGGGTTTCTCGGTCCGGGCCCGGATCACGCCCAGGGCGAACTCGGTCAGGCTGGACAGGTCGACATCGGGCTTGCCCAGCAGCTTGAGGTAGTGGGGCTGGTCTTCCTTCGCGACCCCGATCTGGGCGAAGCCGTCGAGACCCGTGCCGTCGGCGCCGCCACCACCCGGCGTCTCCTGGACGAACGCCTCGACGTCGGCGAAACGGAGGATCGGGGCGAGGCTGGATCGGGGCACGCGCCAGTGGGACCCCTGCCGCTCCCAGTCCGGGAGCCGGATCCCCTCGAGACGCTGGACCGGCGGCGGCGTCGCCGCGGCGTAGAGCCGGGCCAGCGGCACCGCGTCGAGCGGCGTCGTCGGCCGGATGCCGCAGGCTCGTGCCTTCTCCTCCGTCCACGCGACGGGCAGCGCCTGGTCGCCGTCGCGGTAGAGGACGTGCTCGTCGCCGTACCGGGCGAAGCCCGCCTGCATGAACAGCTCGACGTTGCCGTCCTGGTCGGCGCACGCGACGTGGAGCCGCCACGGGCCCCGCTTGGCGGCCTCGCGGAGCACCTGGTTGACGAGCTTGAAGCGGATGTCGCCGGCCAGCCCGGAGCCGATCCCGTCGAGCTCCACGATCGTCCATTCGTCGCGGACGGAGTCGCGCTCGACCCGGATCAGGCCGCTCAACCGGCCGGCCTCCTCGTAGACGTACATCAGATCGTGCGGCTGGAACGCACCGAGCGGCAGGCGGAAGAGGCTGAACACCCCGATCGGCGGGCCGCTGACGGGCAGACCGAGCGAGCGTGTGGCGGACCGTTCGTCCTGGCACAGCCGCGACAGCTCGCCGAGGGCGGCGAGATCGGTCAGGCGGGCGACGCGGACCTTGCCGCCCTTCGTCGCCTTGATCGGCCTGACGTCGGTCACGACGCGTTCCCCGCGCGACGGGTCGGATGGGGCCGGCGGCCGGAGCCTTCGCCCGGGTCGTCGTGCTCGGCTGCCATCGTCGCGAGGAGGCGGTGGAAGCGCGTCTCGCCGGCGAGCTCGGGATGGAAGGCGGTGGCGATGACGTTGCGCTCGCGGACCGCGACGATCCGACCGTCGTCGAGCCGGGCGAGGACGTCGACGTCCGGACCGACGTGGTCGATGACGGGTGCCCGGATGAAGACCGCGTGGACGGGCCGGTCACCCAGGATCGGGACGGTCAGCTCCGCCTCGAACGAGGCGAGCTGGCGGCCGAACGCGTTCCGTTCCACCGTCACGTCGAGGAGCGGCAGGATCGGTGGCTCGCCACCGACGATCTCGCGCGACAGGACAATCATCCCGGCACAAGTCCCGAACAGGGGGGCGCCGGTCGCGGCAAGACGCAGGATCGGCTCGGCCAGCCCCCAGCGCCCGATCAGGTTCCGCATCGTGGTGCTCTCGCCGCCGGGCAGGATCAATCCCGATGCCCCGACGAGGTCGGCGGGCAGCCGGACCGGAACGCCCTCGACACCGATCGATTCGAGCGTTTGAAGGTGCTCGCGGAAGGCCCCCTGGAGGGCCAGGACCCCAAGTCTCACGCGGTCAAGTGCCTCACTCGAACTGGCACCCTCGGCGGCGAGCTGTCGCACGCTCTCCGAGGTCGGAGGCGGAGCTCCGCGACGCCATCCGCCCGAGGACTCCCCTACCAGCCGCGGACCGCGAGGCGTTCCTGCTCCGGGATCGCTTCCATGGCGATGCCCCGCATCGGGGCGCCGAGCCCCTTCGAGACCTCCGCGATGATCGCCGGGTTGTCGAAGTGGGTCGTCGCCTGGACGATCGCGTTCGCCATCCGGGCCGGTTCCTCGCTCTTGAAGATCCCGGAGCCGACGAAGACGCCCTCCGACCCGAGCTGCATCACCAGGGCCGCATCGGCCGGGGTGGAGATGCCGCCGGCCACGAAGTTGACCACGGGCAGCTTGCCGTCGGCTGCGACCTGCTTGACCAGCTCGTACGGGGCCTGGAGCTCCTTCGCCGCGACGAACAGCTCGTCATCGCGCATTCCCTGGAGCTTCCGGATCTCGCCGAGGACATCGCGGAGCTGGCGAACGGCCTCGACGACGTTGCCCGTCCCGGCCTCGCCCTTCGTCCGCATCATCGCCGCGCCCTCGTTGATCCGTCGAAGCGCCTCACCGAGGTTCCGGCAGCCGCAGACGAACGGGACCTTGAAGGCGTGCTTGTCGATGTGGTTCGTCTCGTCGGCGGGGGTCAGGACCTCGGACTCGTCGATGTAGTCGACGCCGAGCGCCTCGAGGACCTGGGCCTCGACGAAGTGCCCGATCCGGGCCTTCGCCATGACCGGGATCGTGACGGCGGCCATGATCCCCTCGATCATCGCCGGATCGCTCATCCGGGCGACGCCGCCCGCGGCCCGGATGTCGGCCGGGACGCGCTCCAGGGCCATCACGGCGACGGCGCCGGCGTCCTCGGCGATCTTCGCCTGGTCGGCGTTGACGACGTCCATGATGACGCCGCCCTTGAGCATCTGGGCGAGGCCCTTCTTGGTCGCCCAGGTCGAGGTTTCGACTGCCATGTCGGGGTTGTGCTCCGGTGTCCGCGCGGGTCTGCCGGCCATGCTGGCCCCGGGGTCGTCGCCCGTTCGAGCCGGTCGGGCCGCCTCGCGCGCCCGGATTATCGCACGGCGTTCGGCGCAACCCCGTTGTGACGTTCGAAACGGTGCGCCCGTGCCACATTCGGCGGTGTCGGCTGACCGACCCGCGGAACACGTAACGAGGCCGCCGCCCGGCCGTCAACTGGGTGCTCGGAGGACGACCCGATCAGCCCGGAGCCGCTCCCGAAGCCAAGGAACGCGCGAAGCGCGAGAGGGTGAGATGCGTACATTCATGGTGGTCCCGCTGGCGGGTCTTCTCGTTCTCGGGGCGGCGGCACCGGTTCTTGCCGCGCCCAACGTCGGCAACTTCGGCGGTTCGGCGACGGTCGCCCAGGGCGGCTGGGACTCGTACGACGAGGCGACCGAGACCTTCGAGTCCGGCTACGTCGTCGTCGCCAGGGACTCGGGCAGCTCGGAAACGTACGCCGAGTACTCGCAGTACACCGAGGTGACCGTTCAGTGCACCGGCGCGGACACGCCGGCCGACGAAACGGATGACACCTGGGCCTCGAACTCGTCCTTCCGATACGGTTACGGCACGGCCACGCTGACGATCGGCAAGAAGGGCGCCCTGGCGACGGCGAGCGGCACACTGAGCGTCTCCGAAGGAACGTTCGACGGGTGCACCGGCGAAGAGACCTATGCCCCCAAGGACACGACGGGCGGTGGTGGCGAGTCCGTCGACGTGCCGTTCTCGCTCAGCCTGACCGCGACGTCGGGGACGATCAAGGAGAGCGGCCGCAGCAGCTTCAAGCTGCCGGGCCAGTTCAACAGCCACTCCTCATACAAGTCGACGTACCGCCTCGCCGAGGGGACGTTCGAGGCCGGCAACGGCACGCAGGCGGTCTCCGGCCAGTTCGGCACGGTCTCGTGGATGGACCACTCGAACGGCTGACGTCAACCAACCAGCTCGATGCACGACGCGGCCCCCGGACAACGTCCGGGGGCCGTTTGAATTCCCGGACGTGGCGCTCGGAGTCGTTCCTACCGTGAGACGGTCCGGACCACACCCGACATCAGCTTCGTCGCCCGGCGGGCGGCGGTCGGCGACAGGCGGCTCAGGGCTTCGACCAAGCCGAGGACGTCGTCGTCCGGGAGGCCGCCGAGCAGGTGGACCATTCGGAGGACCGTGTCGTCCGGAATCTGGCCGAGCAGGCGCATCCCGCGCTCCAGCTCGCGGGGTTCCAGCTTCGGGATCAGCCCGACGGCGCGGTCGAACAGCCGGACGAAGCCGTTGAAGGCATCGAGCCAGTCGTGGAGGGCTTCCAGCTCGCGGTCGGTCGGGTGGCCCGCCGCCAGGTCGCCGGCCTCGGCGGCGGTCCGGGCGATCACTTCGACGATCGGGTCGCCCTCGCGCACCTTCCGTTCGGCGATGACCCGGGTGAACCACTGCCAGTGATCGCCGACGGCCACGTAGGCGGTGCCGGCGGGCCCTCGCCGCCCGACCCGTCTCGGCTCGGCGACGCGCTCGACGATCCCCCAGGCCTCGGCATCGGTCAGGGCCAGGCTCGCCGCCCGGTGGGACAGCCCCAGGGCCTCGCGGATCTCGCGCTCGGTCAGCGGTTCGTCCCGGACCATCAGGTACGCGTGGACCCGCCCGATCGCGGGCGCGACGCCCCACGAGGCGCTCATCTCGCCCCACGCCTCGGCGAACCGGAGGCGGAGCTGCTCCGCACGGCTCGCGCCGGCCCCCGGCTCGGCGTCGGTGCCGTCCCAAACGTGCGCCTTGACAGTAGCCAGTTCTGGTGTCATAACTTGCTAGCAAATGGTAGCACGGAGGTCCTCCGGTGACCATCACCAGGATACGGGGCTCCATGATCAGTCCCGTTGCCGACCAGGGCGCACGCTGATGCGGATTCTCGTCGCGGGCGGCTCCGGGTTCCTGGGTCGAAGGCTCACGGCGCGTTGGCTCGAGGCGGGCGACGAGGTGACCGTCCTGACGCGGGACCCCGGCCTGCCGGCCCGGAGAGTCCCGGCCGGGGCGAAGATCGCGCGATGGAGTCCGCCGCACGTCGACGACGACCTCATGGCCGCCATCCGTGGCGCCGACGCCGTCGCGAACCTCGCCGGGGCCTCGATCGGCGGCCGACCGTGGACGCCGGGTCGCAAGCGGGCGATCCTCAAGAGCCGGCTCGATGCGACCGGGGCCATCGTCGAGGCGATGCGCCTGCTACCCGCCGAGGAGCGACCCAGTGTCCTCGTCAATGCGTCCGGTATCGACCTCTACGGCGACCGGCCTGACGGCGAGATGACCGAGCAATCGTCGCCCGGAGTCTCGTTCCTCGCCCGTGTCGTCGTTGCCTGGGAGGGCGCAGCGAGGGCCGCCGAGCCACTCGGCGTTCGCGTCGTCACGGCCCGAACCGCTCTCATCGTCGCCCCGGAGGCCGCGGCATGGCGGTTGGTCCTCCTGCCGTTTCGCCTGTTCCTCGGCGGGCCCCTCGGCTCCGGCCGGCAACGCTTCACGTGGATCCACGTCGACGACGCCGTCGGGCTGTATGACCGGGCGATCCGCGACGGCGCGATCGATGGGCCGCTCAACATGGTCGCCCCCGAGGTGCCGACGCAAGGCGAGCTCGGGCGAGCCATCGGGCGGGCGATGCATCGACCGGCGAGCCTGCCCGTCCCGGCGTTCGTCCTCCGTCTCGTGCTCTGGGGCCAGGCCGACGTCGTCCTCCACGGTCGGGTCGCCGTCCCCGCGAAGGCGCTCGCGGCCGGCTACGAGTTCCGCTACCCGGATGTCGAGTCGGCGCTCCGCGACGTGATCGGAACCCCGCCGCGATCCCTGAACGGCTAGGAGCCTTCCGACGTCACGGTCCGCATGACGGCGGCGACGGCAGCGAACAGTGGGTGGTTCGGGTCGATTGCGACCTCGCACGACGCGATCCGCTCCCAGGCGGTCCCCATGAGGTGGTTGAACACGTAGATCGTCTCCTGCCCGTCGTACGCCATCGGGCACGTATCGGTGAAGGGCCGGCTCTCGATCAGCGGGAAGTTCGCCCGGTCGATCTCGATTCGGAGCGCTTCGAGAAGGTCGGGCGGAACCTGGCCGATCACGAGGTCCGTCGGCCGGAGTTGGTGGACCCGACCGTCTGCCTCGATGGCAACCACCGAACCACACGGCCCGTTCGGGCACTCCCCGCCACGGGTTTCGATCGTCACGAGTGCGGACGCGGGCTGGCTCGACGGCGTTCCGGACGGCTCGACGGAGGGAGTCGCCGACGGGGACGGCCGGGGCTGCGGTGGATCGAGGTGGCAGCCTGCCAGGACGACCACGACGACGGCGGTCAGGAAGGCTCCGAAGCGGCGACGGGCGGGCATCATGGCGCGACGACGGCGGCGAGTCGCCTGCGGTTCCGACCTATCATCGCGACCATGCCGGTCCTCCGGAGCCGTCTAGATCCCGCAAGTCCCGAGATTCGCGCCAATCACGAGGCGATGGCCGCCCTCGTGGCCGACCTGCGCGACCGCCAGGCCGCCGTCGCCGCCCGCGGCGCCGGCGGCGACGATCGCTCGATCGACCGTCATCGCGAGCGCGGCAAGCTACCCGTCCGCGAGCGGATCGACCGCCTGCTCGACCCCGGCTCCGCGTTCCTGGAGCTGAGCCCGCTCGCCGCGACCGGCCTGTACGACGACGACGCCCCGAGCGCGGGGATCGTCACCGGGATCGGCTCGGTGGAGGGGACGCGGGTCGTGATCGTCGCCAACGACGCGACGGTCAAGGGCGGGACCTACTACCCGATGACGGTCAAGAAGCACCTCCGGGCCCAGGAAATCGCCCTCGAGAACCGCCTGCCGTGCGTCTACCTGGTCGACAGCGGCGGCGCGTTCCTGCCGCTCCAGGCCGACGTCTTCCCCGACCGCGACCACTTCGGCCGGATCTTCTACAACCAGGCCCGGATGTCGGCCGCCGCGATCCCCCAGGTCGCGCTCGTCATGGGCTCGTCCACCGCCGGGGGCGCCTACGTCCCGGCGATGAGCGACGAGACCGTCATCGTCAAGGGAACCGGCACGATCTTCCTCGGCGGGCCGCCGCTCGTGAAGGCCGCGACCGGCGAGGAGGTCAGCGCCGAGGATCTCGGTGGCGGCGACGTCCACACGGCGATCTCCGGCGTCGCCGACCACCTCGCGCTCGACGACGAGCACGCGATCGCCCTCGGCCGCTCGATCGTCGCCAACCTCAGCCGTCGGCCGCCGCCGGCGCCGTGGGATCGGCGCGAGCCCGAGCCGCCGGCCGTCGATCCGTGCGGCGGGCCGGGCGCGGCGGGACTGTACGCGGCCGTCTCGGCCGACCCGCGCCGGCCGGTCGAGGTGCGAGAGATCATCGCCCGTCTGGTCGACGGCAGCCGCTTCCACGACTTCAAGCCGCGCTACGGCGAGACGCTCGTTACCGGCTTCGCCCGCGTCGACGGCTACCCCGTCGGGATCGTCGCCAACGACGGGATCCTGTTCAGCGCCTCGGCCCTCAAGGGCGCCCACTTCATCGAGCTCTGCGCCCAGCGCAAGATCCCGCTCGTCTTCCTCCAGAACATCACGGGCTTCATGGTCGGGCGCGAGTACGAGGCCGGGGGCATCGCCAAGGACGGGGCGAAGATGGTGACGGCGGTCGCGTGTGCCGAGGTCCCGAAGTTCACGATCATCGTCGGCGGCTCGTTCGGGGCCGGGAACTACGCGATGGCCGGTCGGGCGTACCAGCCGCGCTTCCTGTGGACCTGGCCGAATGCCCGGATCAGCGTGATGGGCGGCCAGCAGGCGGCCCGCGTCCTCTCGACCGTCGGCGGACCTTTCAAGGACGACGCGGCGCGGGACGCCTTCGAGGCGCCGATCCTCGAGACCTACGAGCGCGAGGGGTCGCCGTATTTCGCGACGGCACGGCTGTGGGACGACGGCGTCATCGACCCGCTGGACACACGGCGGGTGCTGGCACTCGGCATCGAGGCCGCCCTCCACGCCCAAATCCCCGAGACGCGCTTCGGCGTCTTCCGGATGTGAGAGGCACTTGGCGCAACATCGCAACCCCGGACGCGGACGAAGGGCTCAAGGCACTGGCGCCGAACGAGACCGCGCTTCGCGTGTTGGGCCCGCTCTCGGACATCGGGCGCGAGCGCGTCGTGACGCTGATGTCGGCGAATCGAGACACGACACTCTGGCTGGACGACCACCAGGAGACGCTCGATATCCTCGCCGCGATGCCGTGGCTGCGCCGGCTTCAGGCGACCTCGCTGCGCTTGCGATCCATCACTGCCGTCGACAACACTCCCGACCTGATCGAGGTCTCCATGGGCGACACGCTGCGGCCGGTCTCGCTCGAGCCGCTGCGCGGCCGGACGAGCCTCCGATCGTTGAACCTCCGCGGCACCTGGCGCGACGTCGACGTGCTATCGAGTCTGACCGGGCTCAGAAGCCTGGTGATCGGTGGGATCGACCTCGCACTCCTCGAACCGTTGCGGGAGCTCGGATCGCTGGACAGCGGGCTGGGGAGGATCACCAATTTCGAGCTTCTTCCGAGCATCGGCGTCCTCCGCGATGTCTCGCTCTACCGGGTCCGCGGCCTCGCTGACGTGACCGCGCTCGGCGCGATCCCCTCGCTCCGTCACTTGTCGCTCCAGGCCATGAGCGCGATTTCCGCGCTGCCGTCGTTTCGCGATTCGCCCGAGCTACGCCGAATCGACCTCGAAACGATGACGAGCGTCACCGACCTCCAGCCCATCGCCGACGCGCCGTCGCTGCGCTACCTGCTCCTGATCGAGATGCCGAAGCTCGACCCCGAGGCGCTCCGGCCGCTCGTCGAGCATCCGTCCCTCCGGGCCGGCGTCTGGGGGCTCGGCTCGAAGCGCAAGAACTTCGCGGCCCAGGACATCCTGCCGCTGCCCCCGGAGCCATACGGGTACGCCGAGGCGCGCGGACTAGCCCCCGCGCCGCCACTCGTGAACCCATGGCTCGCCGACGATCTGTCGTCATGAGACCCACGCCGTGCGTGATCCTCGCGTTGGTCGGCGGGCCACTCAAGGACGACGCGGCGCGTCTTCCGGATGTAGCCCGGGACACCCTAGACTGCCGCCACGCCCGGCCGCGTGGCGGCCGGTCGGAGCGAAGGGGTGGGCCATGAAGAGCGAGAACCAGCTGGTCAGCGCCGGCACCGTCGCGTTTGCCTTCGGTGCGCTGGCATTCCTGCCAAGCCTCATGGGGCGGGAGCTGCTGATCCTGTCGTGGCTGGGCGGGATGGCGCAACCCGTCGGGCTGAGCGCGATGGTCGTGGGCGGCGTCCTGTTCGGACTGGGCAAGCTCCAGACCTTCCGTGACGCCCCGCCCGCGGGGTTCCCCAGCGATCCGGCACCGCTCGACCCGGCGACGCCGATCGTCCAGCCGAACGTCCTCGCGAACCAGGCGCCCGTATCCAAGCCACTCGATCGGGAGTGACGGCCGAACCCGAGCCCAGCGTCGCCGACGGTCGCGTCCTCCAGGTCAATCTCTCGCCGGGCGGCGTCCCGAAGCAGCCCGTCGAGCGGGCCTGGGTCGGACCCCTCGGGCTCGACGGCGATGCCCACCACCACTCGACGGTCCACGGCGGCCCCCATCGGGCCGTCGCCCTGCTGGCGATCGAGGCGATCGAGCGCGTCCAGGCGGACGGGCACCCGATCGAGCCCGGATCGGTCGGCGAGAACCTCACGACAGGCGGGATCGAGCTGGCCCGGCTCGCCGTCGGCTCGCGACTCGCGATCGGCGACGACCTGGTCCTCGAGCTGTCGGCGCCGGCCAATCCATGCGACGTCATCAAGGGCTCGTTCCGGAAAGGCAAGTCCGGCCGCATCCCGATCCTGACCCATCCGGACGACTCCCGGATGTACGCCCGCGTCCTGGCCGACGGCGAGGTCCGGCCAGGCGACCCGATCCGGGTCCTGCCACCCAGCGCGGATTCCCAGGCGGAGACCCACCAGCTCCTCGACCTGCTCGACGGGGTGGATCGCGACGCCTGGCTC
>DASUPH010000194.1:0-6244 GCA_036276275.1 Candidatus Limnocylindrales bacterium | reverse complement strand
CGGGGTTCACGGGGAAGCCCAGCGAGTCCAAGCGATCGAGTGCCTCCGACTGGCGCGTGACGGGCTCCGTGCCGGAACCCTCCTCGATGAGCTGGTACTGCCAGGTCGCGAGCCGGCGACTCGCGGTGACCTGCGGATCGAGCTGGCGCAGCGATCCTGCCCCGCTGTTGCGCGGATTCGCGTAGAGCGGCAGGCCCGCCTCCTCGCGCTCGGCGTTGATCCGGGCGAACTCGGCTTTCGGCATGAAGACCTCGCCGCGGGCGTCGAGGGTCGCGGACTCGGCCAGACGGGTCGGGACGCTCTTGATCGTCCGGAGGTTGGCCGTGACGTCCTCGCCGGTCGTGCCATCGCCGCGCGTCGCGCCCTGGACGAACCGGCCGCGCTCGTAGCGAAGGGTGATCGCGAGGCCGTCGATCTTCAGCTCGGCAACGTAGGTGAGCTCCGCGGCGGGCTCGGGCGGCGGCGGCAGGCCGAGACCGCGCCGGACCCGCGTGTCGAAGGCGCGGAGCTCGTCCTGGCTGAAGGCGTTCGAGAGCGACAGCATCGGCCGGCGATGCCGGACCTCGTCGAAGGTGCCGGCCAGCTGGGCGCCGACTCGCTGCGTCGGTGATTCCGGCGTGACGAGCGCCGGCCAGGCCGCCTCGAGAGCGACCAGGCGCCGAAAGAGCTGGTCGTAGTCGGCGTCGGTCAGCTCCGGCGCGTCCGCCCCGTGATACGCCCGGTTCGCGCTCTCGATCGCGGTCGCAAGCTCCTCGTGGCGCGCCGCGGCGGCATCGTCGTCGAGCGCGGCCGCCTCGGCGATCAGGGCCGGATCGACCGGCAGACCGTCGAGCCCGAGGGCGGTCGAATCGATGTCGGCTTCGCGCAGATCGGTCATCGTCGAAAGGATACGGAGTCGCAGCCGATTCGCAGCGCGATCGACCTCGGCCTGCGGGTGACGGTTTGATACGCTCGCATCGATCAATGAGGGCCGGTGACAAGCACCGTCGCCGGAGAGCGGAGGTTTGGACGGTGGGCGACGCATTCTTCAGCGAGGTATCCGGCCGGATTCCGTACGGCGGCCTCGACTCGACCGATCCCCTGGCCTTCAAGGTCTATCAGCCCGACCGGCTCGTCCTCGGCAAGCGCATGGAGGACCATCTCCGGGTCGCGGTCTGCCTGTGGCATTCGTTCAACTGGCCGGGCTCCGATGTCTTCGGCGTCGGCACGTTCGATCGACCGTGGCTGGATCCGCGCCTCGAGCCGATGATCGCCGCCCGGGCGAAGCTCGACGCGGCCTTCGAGTTCCTCTCGAAGCTCGGCGTCCCGTACTTCTGCTTCCACGATCGGGACGTCGCGCCCGAGGGGCGGACGTTCGCCGAGACGCAGCGCACGCTCGAGGCGGTCGTCGACGACATCGCCGCCCGCATGGAGCAGACGGGCGTCCGTCTCCTCTGGGGAACGGCGAACCTCTTCAGCCACCCCCGCTACGCGGCCGGCGCGGCCACGAACCCGGACCCCGAGATCGTCGCCGTCGCGGCAGCCCAGGTCCGGTCGATGGTCGAGGCGACCAAGCAGCTCGGCGGCGAGAACTACGTCCTGTGGGGGGGCCGCGAAGGCTACGAGACGCTCCTGAACACCGATCTCGCCCACGAGGAGGTCCAGCTCGCCCGTTTCCTGGCGATGGTCGCGGATTACAAGCACCGGATCGGCTTCAAGGGCACGCTGCTCATCGAGCCGAAGCCGCAGGAGCCGACCAAGCACCAGTACGACTACGACGTCGCCGCGATCCGCGGCTTCCTCGAGCGGCACGACCTCGCGACGGAATACCGCCTGAACCTCGAGGCGAACCACGCGACCCTCGCCGGCCACAGCTTCCACCACGAGGTCGCGGCGGCGGTCGCGGGCGGCCTGTTCGGGAGCATCGACGCGAACCGCGGCGACGCCCAGAACGGCTGGGACACCGACCAGTTCCCGAACTCGGTCGACGAGCTCGCCCTCGCCGTCTACGAGATCGTCCGGGCCGGCGGCTTCACGACCGGCGGCTTCAACCTGGACACGAAGCTGCGCCGCCAGTCGCTCGCCCGGACCGACCTGTTCCATGCCCACATCGGGGCGATCGACACCATCGCCCGGTCACTGCTCGTTGCCGCCGCACTGGTCACCGACGGCGAGCTGGAGCGGCTGCGGGTGGAGCGCTACGCCGGCTGGAATGGCGACTTCGGCCGCTCGATCGTGAAGGGCGACGCGACCCTCGAACAGCTGTCCGTGCCGGTCCTGTCGGGCGAGATCGATCCACAGCCGGTGTCGGGACGCCAGGAGCTCCTCGAGAACATCGTCAACCGGGCGATCTGGTCGGTCGACCGGGCCGAAGCCGCCGCCGCGGCCAGTCCCGTCGGAGCGGCCGGGCGAGCCTGACCGTTCGGAAGCGGCCGGACGGTCAGACGGGCTCGGGCGGGTTCGATGGCCTACGTCCTCGGGATCGATGTCTCGACGACCGCGACGAAGGCCGTCCTGATCGACGAAACGGGAACGGTCCGCGGAGTCGGCACGGCCGAGTACGGATACGAGGTGCCGCAACCGCTCTGGAGCGAGCAGAGCCCAGGCCTGTGGTGGGATGGAGCGGTCGCCGCGATCCGGTCGGTCCTGGCGTCGACCGCGACGCCGGGCGGTGAGGTCGTCGCGATCGGGCTGACGGGCCAGATGCACGGCCTCGTCCTCCTCGACAGCGCGAACGACGTTCTCCGGCCGGCGATCCTGTGGAACGACCAGCGGACGGCGGCCGAGTGCGATGCGATCCGCGACGCAATCGGCCCGGAGCGTCTGATCGCCATCACCGGCAACGACGCCCTGACCGGGTTCACCGCCCCGAAGCTCGTCTGGGTCCGCGATCACGAGCCCGACGTCTGGCGCCGCGTCGCCCACGTCCTGCTGCCGAAGGACTTCGTTCGGCTCCACCTGACCGGCGACCATGCGATCGACAAGGCCGACGGCGCCGGGACGATCCTCTTCGATCTGGCGGCCCGCACCTGGTCCGGGGAGGTGATCGACGCGCTGGGGATCGATCGCCGCTGGCTGCCCGAAACGTTCGAGGGACCGGCAATCACCGGATCGGTGACCGCAGCCGCGGCCGAAGCCACCGGGTTGCGAGCCGGCACGCCCGTCGTCGCCGGCGGCGGCGACCAGGCTGCGAACGCGGTGGGCCTCGGCGCCGTCGAACCGGGCGTGCCGGTCCTCTCCCTCGGCACGTCGGGGGTCATCTTCGCGCCGACCGATCGGCCCATCGTGGAGGCACACGGTCGCGTCCACGCCTTCTGCCACGCTGTCCCCGGCCGGTGGCACCTGATGTCGGTGATGCTGTCGGCCGCCGGCAGCCTGCGGTGGTTTCGCGACACCGCCGCGCCGGGCGTCCCGTACGGCGACCTGACCGACGCGGCCGGCGACATCCCAGCCGGCAGCGACGGGCTGTGGTTCCTGCCGTACCTGTCGGGCGAGCGCAGCCCCTACGCGGACCCGCTCGCCCGCGGCGCGTTCGTCGGGTTGACCGTCGGGCACACGCTGCGGCATCTCACGAGGGCCGTCCTCGAGGGCGTGGCCTTCGGCCTGCGCGACGGCCTTGATCTCATGGTCGCCGCCGGGATGCCCGTCCCGACCCGCATCCGGGCGTCGGGCGGTGGGACTGCGAGCCCGGTCTGGTGTCAGATCCTGGCCGATGTCCTCGAGGCGGAGATCGCGACGGTGGCGACGACCGAGGGCGCGGCCTACGGCGCCGGCGTCCTGGCGGCCGTCGGAGCGGGCTGGCACGCGACGGTCCAGGCGGCGACGAAGGCGTGGATCGCGACGACAATCGTCGCGTCACCAGGCCCCGACGCCACCATCTACCGCGAGCGCCACCCGGGTTACCGGGCCCTGTATCCGGCTCTCAGCCCCACGTTCCGGGCGGGCTGACGTCGGCCCGCCGGTCAGCCGCGAAGCTCGAGCGACTCGAGCTCCTTCGCGGTCACGTCGCCCGGCTTCTTGCCGAGGATGATCATCCCGAGGATGTCATCCGTCGACACCTCGTGCTTGTTGACCGTGTCGACGATCTGTCCGTGGTACATGACGCTCACCCGGTCGGCGAGGTCATAGACGTCGTGGATGTCGTGGCTGATCAGGAAGATCCCGATCCCCTCGGCCTTCAGCTGGCGGACGAGGTTCCGGACCTGGGCCGTCTCGGCCGGACCGAGCGCGGCGGTCGGCTCGTCCATGATCAGGATCTTCGCGTTGAAGTAGACCGCCCGGGCGATCGCCACGGCCTGGCGTTGGCCGCCCGACAGCGACTTGACCGGCATGTTGAACCGCTGGAAGTTCGGGTTCAGCCGGCCCATGACCTTCCGGGTGGCGTCCTCCATCCGATCGTCGTCGAGGTTGCCGAGACGGCTGGTCAGCTCGCGCCCGAGGAACAGGTTTGCCGGCGCGTCGAGGTTGTCCGCGAGCGCCAGCGTCTGGTAGATCGTCTCGATCCCGGCTGCCTTGGCGTCGCGGGGATTGGTGACGGCCGTCGGCTCGCCGTTGATCAGGATCTCGCCGGAATCGGGGCGCTGGGCGCCCGACAGGACCTTCATCAGCGTCGACTTGCCGGCGCCGTTGCCGCCGACGAGACCGACGACTTCGCCCGGGAAGAGATCGATCGTCACGTTGCGGACCGCGTGGACGCCGCCGAATGCGACGTTGATGTTCCGCATCGCGACGAGCGGCGTGCCGTCCGCCGAGGGGGCCGGCGCCGGAGTGGTGGCCGTGTCCGTCATCTGTCGCGCCTCCACGTCATCGCGCTCGCCGTCGAGCCCATTGGTCGAGGCCGACGACCCCAACGAGCACGACCGCCAGGACCATGTTGATCTGCGGTGAGTTGAACTGCAGGAAGCTGAGGCCGTACTGGAGCGACTGCATCACCAACGCCCCGAGAATCGCCCCGGGGATCGATCCGACACCGCCGGCGAACAGCGTCCCGCCAATCACCGCCGCGGCGATGACGTACAGCTCATAGCCCGTCCCGAGGTCGAGCGTCCCGCCGTTCAGACGGGCCGACGCGATCGCACCGCTGATCGCGCACAGGATCCCCATGAGGATGAAGATCTTCATGACCGTCCAGCGGGTTCTGATGCCCGCCAGGGCCGCCGCGTCCGGATTGCCGCCGAAGGCGTAGATGTCGCGCCCGAAGCGACG
The DNA here is from genome assembly GCA_036276275.1 of Candidatus Limnocylindrales bacterium. Taxonomy (GTDB): domain Bacteria; phylum Chloroflexota; class Limnocylindria; order Limnocylindrales; family CSP1-4; genus CF-46. Next base: position 1,060 of record DASUPH010000194.1, on the reverse strand, counting down.
CCTGGTCGACAGGAACGTCATGAAGATCGTGACGCCGATCAGGATGACGAGCGGGAACGGGATCCCGGCCTCGATCTGGAGACCTCCCGGCGGCTCGACGATCCCGTGCTTGACGGCGTACTGGGTCGCGAGGCCGGCCGGCCAGTGGTAGCTGTTCGCCGTATAGACGGCGCCGAGCGCCACCGCGATCGCGACCGCGCCGATCAGCACTTCGGCCCACATCGGGCGCAGGGGAAAGCCGAATCGCTGGCGCTGCCGGCGGGCGTTGAACAGGAGATACACCGCTGCCACGCAGATGACGATCCCGAAGACCCAGCTGAGCGGCCCGCCGAGGGATCCCTCAGGCCCACCGCCGATGAGGACGAACGTCGGGTCGTCCGGTGCGATGGTCGTGCCACCGCTGAGCTGCCAGATCAAGCCGCGGAAGAGGAACAGGCTGCCGAGGGTGACGACGAACGAGGGGATCTCGAGATAGGCGATCAGGAACCCCTGGAGTCCCCCGATGAGGATGCCGAGCAGGACACCCAGGGCCAGGGCGATGATCCAGGCCAGGGGGTGATTGACGCCGATCGTGGCCGGGAAGACGTTGGCCATCAGGTGGGCGTAGAACATCCCGATGAACCCGACGACCGACCCGACCGAGAGGTCGATGTTGCGCGACACGATGACGAGGACCATCCCGGTCGCGAGGATCGCCGTTCCAGCCGCCTGAACGGAGAACGACAGGAAGTTGACCGGTTGGAGGATCGCGCTGTTCTGGAAGCCCAGCCCGATCCAGATCACGACCAGGGCGACGACCATGCCGAACTGGCGAAGGTCGATCTCGGTGGCCCGGATCAGGTCGATGAGGTTCGGCCGACTGCGACCGGCCATTTGATCCGGGGCCGTCCCGGCCACGTCTGTCATGACCGTCTACTCCTGACTGGGTCGACTTCCGAGGGGACCCGAAAGGAAAGCGACCTGCTCCGCGGGGTCCGCGGAGCAGGTCGTGACTTGACCGGTTGACGCTCGGATCAGCCGCAGGCGGGCGTGGATCCGGCAGCGACTCCGGCGCAGACCG
>DASUPH010000193.1:0-17106 GCA_036276275.1 Candidatus Limnocylindrales bacterium | reverse complement strand
CCGGCGATCACGTCGATCATCTCGACGTAGAAGTCGGCGTCGAGGATCAACTGCGGATCGCCCAGGTCCGCCGCCAGCTCCCGGTACCGCGTCGCCGAAGCGAGCGCGGTGTCGAGGTCCACCACGTCCATCGCGGTCAGGGTCTTGAACACCATCACATCGGCGAGCGCGGCGTCGTGCTCGGGCCCGGGAGCCAGCTGCTCGACCTCGGCCAGTGCCTGGCTGACCAGCTGCTGGCGATCGTCGACGGACCTGCCGTTCCTGCGGTCGGCATTCGCGAGGTTCAGGAGCATCATCGTGGCCCTGCCGGGGCGATCGGCCTGGAGGTACCGCTCGCGCGCCTGCAGCGAGGCGTTCCGGAAGTCCTCCATCCGCTCGATCGCGGACGCCGCGCCGGCGAACGCGGCGTACAGGTCGGCCTGTTCGAGGAGGGGCAGGTCCGCCGGCATGTTCGCGATCGCCCGCCGATAGAGATCGAAGGATTCCTGCCGTCCCGACATCCGACCCGCCGCCTCTGCCCCCGTCAGGGCAGCCCGGAATGCCTGGGTGTGCAGCCCGGCACGTTCGAAATGGACGGACGAGTGGATCTCCGACTGGCCGGCGAGGGCTGCGCCGAACTCCGCGGCTCGCGCGTGGAGCTTGCGCAGCTCGGTCGCCGGCACGCTCCGGTAGAGGACGTCGCGCAGCAGCTGGTGGCGGAAGTCATAGAGCCCGCGCGCGCCGGGCGGCTGGACGATGCCGTGCTCGATCAGCTCCGCGATCGGTCCATCGAGATCGCCGACCGGGCGGTCCATGACGCCCGCCAGCACCTCGGGAATGAAGCACCGTCCGATCACCGCGCCGGCACGGCCGACCTCGCGCGCCTCGGGCGACAGCTGGGCGATCCGGGCGAGGATCGCATCCTCGATCGTGTCCGGCACGTTCGCGTCGAGGACCTTCCGGCCGTCGGTCCGGGCGGACTCGGGCAACGCCCCCAGGAGCTCCTCGATGTGGAGCGGGAAGCCGTCGGTCCGCTCGTAGACGGCCGCGACAACCTCGCGCGGCGCCGGCAGCCCGGTATCGAGGATCAGCGTCGTCATCAGGGCGGTCTGCTCGGCGTTCAGCGGCTGGAGGCGGGCCTCCTCGGCGAGCCGCTGGACGATCAATCGGGAGCGCCACTCGCGGAAGAACGACCCCGGCGGGAGGTCCTCGGTCCGGTACGCGCCGACGAGGAACAGGGGCAGCTCCCGTCCTCGGCGAGCGAGCTCGCCGAGGATCTCGAGGCTGATCTCGTCGGACCACTGGATGTCCTCGAAGTCGAGCATCACCGGGTGGCTCTCGTCGACGATCGCAGCGATCCGGTCGACGACATCGAGGACGTAGATCCGGCGCGCGGCGAGCGCATCGCCGCTGTGGTCGGCGGCGAGGGAGAGGAGATCGTCGCCGAGCGTCCCGAACGCCTGGTTGCCGCGGATCGACCGGGCGAGGTCGCCGATCAGCGCCGATGGGACGCTCTGGTCCTGCGGCGCGAGTGCGCCGTTCGCCTGCGCGAACCCTGCCGCGCGCGCCTTGCGCCGGATGGCGTCCAGGAGACGGGTCTTCCCGACGCCCGCATCCCCGGCGAGCAGGAGGAGCTGGCCGCGGCCCGCCGCGACCTCCGCGAGCCGGCGATCTGCAAGGTCGAGCAGGTCGTCACGACCCACGATGATCGGACACTGGAGCGCGCCGAGCTGACTCATGAAGCGGAGTGTACGGCTCGTCGTCTTCGTCGCATCGGTCATTCGACTGATATGCCGTCGCGGCCGGTCGGCGCGGTCGTACCATCGTGCGGTGCCCACCGTCGACACGATCCGCCAGGCCCCGAAGGCGCTGCTCCACGACCACCTCGACGGCGGACTCCGCCCGGCAACCGTGATCGACCTCGCCCGCGAGTTCGGCTACGACGGCCTGCCGACCACCGACGTCGACGAGCTCGCCGCGTGGTTCCGCCGGGGTGCGGACCGGAAGTCGCTCGAGCTGTATCTCGAGACGTTCGCCCACACCGTCGGCGTCCTCCAGGAACGCGACGCGATCATCCGGGTCGCCGCCGAGTGCGCGGAGGACCTGGCGGCCGACGGCGTCGCCTACGCCGAGGTCCGTTATGCGCCGGAGCTCTCGACCGCGCGCGGCCTGACCCTCGACGAGGTCACCGAGGCGAACCTCGAGGGGTTCCGGGTCGGGATGGAGCGGGCCGCAGCGGCGGGTCACCCGATCGTGATGAAGATGCTCGTCACGGCGATGCGCCAGGCCGCCCGTTCGGTCGAGGTCGCGGAGTGCGCCGTCCGCTGGCGTGACGCGGGCGTCGTCGGGTTCGACATTGCCGGGCCGGAGGCCGGCTATCGCCCCACCCGCCATCTCGATGCCTTCGAGTACATCCGCCGCGAGAACTTCCACATCACGATCCACGCCGGCGAGTCGTTCGGGCTGCCGTCGATCTGGGAGGCGCTCCAGTTCTGCGGTGCCGAGCGGCTGGGCCACGGTGTCCGGATCGTCGACGACATCGCGGTCCGGGCCGACGGCACGGTCGAGCTGGGGCGGCTGGCGGCGTTCGTCCGCGACCGTCGCGTGCCGCTCGAGATGTGCCCGACCTCGAACGTCCACACCGGCGCCGCCGAGTCGATCGAGACCCACCCGATCGATCTCCTCCGCCGGCTCCGGTTCCGGGTGACGCTCAACACGGACAACCGGCTGATGAGCGGCGTCTCGATGACCTCCGAGTTCGCCGCGCTCGACGCGGCGTTCGGGATCGGCCTCGGCGAGATGGAGTGGCTGACGATCAATGCGATGAAGAGCGCGTTCGCCCCGTTCGACGAGCGCCTCCGCCTGATCAACGAGGTCGTGAAGCCGGGGTACGCGCGACTGCGGGCAACGGAGTCGCGAGTCGTGACCGCCGCGGGCCACGCGGCCCCGTGACCGCCCCCGATCGCGTTCGTCTCGGGATCCTCGGGACCGGCGGGATCCTCGCCCGGTTCCTGCCGGGCGCTCGCCGATCGGCCGCGATCGATGTTGCGGCTGTCGCGAGTCGTGACGGCGACCGAGCCCACGCGTTCGTGGCCGATCAGGGCATCCCGAAGGCGTTCGGCTCCTACGACGACCTCCTCGCCGACCCCGACGTCGACGCCGTCTACATCCCGCTCCCGAATGGCATGCATCACCCCTGGACAATGCGATCGCTCGCGGCCGGCAAGCACGTGATCTGCGAGAAGCCGTACTCGACGAGCGCGGCCGAGGTCGAGGAGGCGCACGATCTCGCCGACGCGTCCGGCCTGGTCCTGACCGAGGGCTTCATGTGGCGCCACGGGCCGCACGCGCTGCGGTTCGTCGAGGAGCTGTCGCGGATCGGAGAGCTTCGGACGATCCGGGCGACGTTCAGCTTCCCGATCGAGTCCGAGGCGGACATCCGACTGAGCCGCGACCTGGCGGGCGGTTCGCTGATGGACGTCGGGACGTACTGCGTCAGTGCCGCGCGGTTGCTCGCGGGCCGCGAGCCGGTCGCCGCGATGGGCGTTGCGTGGCCGGCCGCGTCCGGCGTCGACGAGCGGTTCAGCGGGATCCTCGATTTCGGGGACGGCGTCGTCGCGACCCTGACCTCGGGGTTCCGGAGCCGCCACTCGGGGATCGAGGCGATCGGCTCCGAAGGGTCGCTCCGCCTCGACGACCCGTTCGCCGGCCGGGCGACGAAGCTGAGCGGCTCGGACGGTTTCGAGGCGCCGATCCCGCAGGTCGATCCGTACGAGCTGGAGCTCGACGACTTCGCGGCTGCGATCCGCGGCGAGCACCCGGTCCGTCTCGGTCGCGCCGACATGCTCGGCCAGGCTCGCGCGCTCGCGGCCCTGTACGAATCGGCCGCCAGCGGGCGGGTCGTCGCGGTCGGCCGCTGACGGAGCGGTCGACTCGTCGGTTGAGTCAGGTGCGCGACCAGCCTGCGCGGAACTGCACGAATTCCGACCGAGCCCTGCACCTGATTCGCCGATCTGACTCGAATGCCGAGTCAGCCCCGAACCGTCAGTCCGTGTGGAAGATCTCGCGAAGTGTCTTCCACCACGTGCCTGGCTCGCGATCGGGGAGCGGCTTCTGCATCGCGTCCGTCAGCGCCCACCAGCGCTGCGTCTCCGGGTCGGCGGCCATCGCCGCCATGTCCGTCGCGAAGTCGTCGCCGACGTACTCGAAGTACGCGAACAGCTGCGTTCCCTCGCGGAAGATCGAGTAGTTCCGGATGTTCGACCGCCGGATCTGATCGAGGACCGTGGGCCACGGCGAAGCGTGCAGCCGCTCGTACTCCTCGATTGCCTCCGGCCGGACGTTGATGAGCTGGCCGAACCGCCTCACCGCGAAGCGCCCACCGCCCCCGCCGTTGCGGCAGCCGCCGCGACCTCCGAGGCGATCGCCCGCCACTCGTCGCCACCCGGGAAGGTGTAACGGGCAAGCGATTCCGGCCGCATCTCCGCGCTGTAGCCGGGGCGTGTCGGGAGCACGTAGCGAGCGTTCCGGATCACGACCGGATCCAGGAAGTGCTCGTGGAGATGGTCGACGTACTCGATCATCCGCCCCTCGAGCGAGCCGCTGACGGCGATGTAGTCGACCGCCGCGAGGTGCTGGACGAGCTCGCATAGCCCGACACCACCGGCGTGGGGACAGACCGGAACGCCGAACTCGGCAGCCATGAGCAGGACCGCGAGGACCTCGTTGACGCCGCCGAGCCGGGCCGCGTCGATCTGGCAGACCGACAGGCCGCCGGCCTGGAGGAACTGCTTGAACATCACCCGGTTGTGGACGTGCTCGCCGGTCGCGACCCGGATCGGCGCCACGGCGCGGGCGATCGCCGCATGGCCGAGGATGTCGTCGGGCGACGTCGGCTCCTCGATCCAGTACGGGTCGAACTCGGCCAGCCGGGCCATCCAGGCGATCGCCTCGTCCACGCCCCAGCGCTGGTTGGCATCGACGGCCATCATCGCGTCCGGGCCGATCTCCTCGCGGACGATCTGGGCGCGCCGCCGATCGTCGTCGATGTCGGCGCCGACCTTGAGCTTGAACCGTGTCCAGCCCTCGGCGAGCGCCTCGCGGCAGAGTCGCCGGATCTTGTCGTCGTCGTAGCCCAGCCAGCCGACCGACGTGGTGTACGCGGGATATCCGTCCCGCCGGAGCTCGGCCTCGCGCTCCGCACGCCTGGGGGCGAGCGAACGGAGTCGTGCGAGGGCCCGCTCCGGCGGGAGGGCATCGGAGATGTACCGGAAATCGACGAGGGCGACGAGCTCCTCGGGCGTCATGTCGACGAGCAGGTTCCAGAGCGGCTTGCCCGCCGTCTTCGCGAAGAGGTCCCAGACGGCGTTGACGACGGCGGCGGTGGCGAGGTGGATGACGCCCTTCTCGGGCCCGATCCAGCGCAGCTGGCTGTCGCCGACGAGCTCCCGCCAGAACGCGCCCATGTCGGCGAACAGCGTGTCGGTCGACCGGCCGACCACGAGCGGGCGGAGCGCGCCGACCGCGGCGACGACCACCTCCGTGCCGCGCCCGATCGTGAACGTCAGCCCGTGGCCCTCGAGCCCGTCCCCGGCGTCGGTACGGACGATCACGTAGGCCGCCGAATAGTCCGGATCCGGGTTCATCGCGTCGGACCCGTCGAGCGAGCGCGACGTCGGGAAGCGGATGTCGAGGACGTCCAGGGCCGTGATCTGTGCCATCTCCCTAACCCTTCAGCGCGCCGACGAGGATGCCCCGGGTGATGAACCGCTCGAGCGCGACGGCCATCGCCACGACCGGCGTGATCATGATGAGGATCAGGACCGACATCGCCCACCATTGCGGGCCACGCGTGGCGTTCTGGGCGGCGACCTGGAGCGGCATCGTCTGGGCGTCCGCGCTCGTGAGGACGAGGGCGATGAGGAATTCGTTCCAGGCGAAGATGAGGACGATGAGGAACGTCGCGACCAGGCCCGGGACCGAGATCGGCAGGACGATCGAGCGGACGATCCGGTAGATCGATGCACCGTCGACGGCGGCCGATTCCTCGAGCTCGCGGGGCAACGACGCGAAGTAGTCGCGCATGAGCCAGACGACGATCGGCAGGTTCGTCGCGACATAGGTGATGATCAGGGCCACGATGTTGTCGAGCAGCCCGACCTGCTGGTAGAGCACGTACAGCGGGATCGCCACCGCGATCGGCGGCAGGATCCGCTGCGAGATGAGCCAGAACGCGATGTCGCTGTTGCCCAGCGCCCGGGTGAAGCGCCGGCCGATCGTCTGGGCCAGGATCGCGAAGACGGCGACGGCGGAAGCCAGAGCGAGGATCGGCGGCGCCCCGAGCAGCGCCGCCACGACCGCCAACGCACCCGATCCGATCCCGAGACCGATGATGCCGATCCGTGCCCGGTAGGTGAACCGGACGAGCGCATACGCCGCCGCCGCACCCATGACGAGCGCGATGACCGAGCTCGACAGGCCGACGATCACGGTGTTGACGTACGGCCGGAGCGTGTCGTTGCCGAGCTCGACAAGGATGTAGCGCCACGCGTCGAGAGTCGGTTGGAAGTCGACGAACGGGATGTAGAACGGGCCCTTGTCAACGACGTACGGCGTCTTGAACGACGTCACGACCAGCCAGTAGATCGGGAACAGGACGACGAACGCCCAGAACAGCAGGACGATGAATGCGCCCAGCTTGGCAGGCGGCGAGAGGTCGGTGACCGAGCGACGGGCGAAGGGGTTCCTCATGCGAGGTCCGTGACCCGACGGCGGACGAGGCTGACGTACACGGTCGCGACGACCGAGACGAGGATGAGGAGCAGATAGGCGATCGCCGCCGACCGCCCGAGGTTGAGCGTGTTCCAGTCGATGTAGGCCTGGAGCGTCATCGATTGGGTCGCCGTGCCGGGGCCACCGCCGAGCAGGATGTTCGGCATGTCGATGATCTTGAAGCCCTCGATCAATCGGATGAGCACGATCGTGGTCGTCACCGGCAGGATCGCCGGCAACGTGATGTGGCGGAAACTCTGCCAGCGGCCGGCGCCGTCGACGAGGGCGGCTTCGCGGACTTCCTGGTCGAGGCTCTCGAGGGCGGCCAGCAGGACGATGAAGACGAACGGGGTCCATTGCCATGTGTCGCCGATGATCACCGCGAGCCGCGCCAGCCACGGGTCGGTGACCCAGGTGAAATTGCGCAGCCCGAGGGCCACCCAGAGCGGTTCCAGGGGCCCCTTCGACGTGTCGGTCATCATCAGGAACATGTAGCCGACACCGACCGGCGTGATCGTCAGCGGGATGAGGAAGACGATCCGGAAGAAGCGCCGCCATGGCACTTGCTGGACCAGGAGCATCGCCAGGCCGAGGCCGAGGGCGTACTGGAAGACGATCCCGGCGAACACGAAGATCAGGGTCACGATCAGGGCGCCCGGACGGCCTCCGTCGCTGGCCAGCGCCTGGACGAGGATCCAGACGGAGCCGACCAGGAGGATGCCCCCGACGAGCCGAAGGGCGAGCCCGATCGGACGGACCCCGCCGCCGCGGACGGCGCGGATCCAGGCGAGGCCGGTGAGGGCGATCGTCGCGATGACGATCGCCCAGCCGATCGGGTTCGGTGTCTTCAGGACACCGAGGAAGTGGGACCGCTCGAGGCCGAAGAGGAGTTGCTGGTAGTTCGCGAAGCCGATGAACTTGAGATCGACGCCGCCCTGGTGGAACGCGAGCCTCGAGAGCGACAGCGCGATCGAGGCAACAAGGGGGAAGATCGAGAGGACGAGGATCAGGAGGACGGCGGGCCAGATGAACAACCACCTGGCCGCACCGTCGGAGCGCCACGCGTCGAGCGTGTCGGTCGCCCGCCGCGTGGCCGCGGAGCGCCGGTTCGGAAGAGCCGGTCCCGATGGAACCGGCTCTCCGGGCTTCAGCTCGAACGAGCTATCGCTGGACGCCAAGACTCGCGACGTAGGCAGCGAGCTGCTTGTCCTTTCCGACCTCTTCGGTGATGGCATTCCACTGGTCCGCGATGTACTGCTCGGTGGCGGCGGCGTCGAGCTCCTTGGCGAGGTACTGCGATACGGCCGTGTCGAGGACATCCTGCTGGTAGCGCTTCGTCAGCGGGATCCGCAGGTCGAGCACCATGTTCTTGTTCTCGAGGCTCGCCTTGATCGCGCCAAGGTAGTTCTCAGCGGCCGCCTGGCTCAAGCCCGCGTCGATCCACGGCTGGATGTTGCTGAAGTGCGAGGTCCGGTACGGGTTGTAGCCGGTCTTGCCCAGGGTCACGTCGATCCCCGAGATCGCCGGTGAGCTCATGTACGACAGGAAGTCGTACGCGGCGTCCTGGTTCGCTGCCGGTGACTTCGCGTTGATGGCGCCGGACCAGCCGCCGAACGAGGCGAATGGCGCGTAGTTCACGCCGTCGACGGCGTTCGGGCACGTCGTCGCGTCGCAGTTGACGAGCTTTCCGCTGGCGCGGTCGAGGGTCTGCTTCCAGCCCGGGGTGATCGTGGCACCGGTCTTGTCCTGGGCGTAGGTGCCCGGGGTCAGGGTCCCGATGTCGCCCCAGTCCATCGTCAGGGCGCAGCGTCCGGTGGTGAACGCGCCGCGTGTCGCACCCACGTCCTGGTTCAGCTCGTCGGGTGCACCGAACTCGGCGGTCTTGGCGTAGGTCTCGAGGGCCTTGGTCATCGCCTCGTTCTGGCCGAAGAGCGGCGCCATGTCGCTCGTGTTGAAGAACGCGCCGTCGTTGGTGCCCTTCGCCTGGAGAAGGCCGCCGGCGATCGAGATGATCCACCAGTAGCTCTGGGCGCCCTTCTTCTTCGCGATGCAGGAGCCGTAGTCGGGCTGACCGTCAGCGTTGAGGTCCTGGCCGTTGTATTTCTGGGCGATCGAGAGATAGTCGTCCCAGGTCGCCGGCGGCTTCAGGCCGTCCTTGTCGAGGAGATCCTTCCGGTAATAGACCATGTGGAAGTCGCCGTCGAGCGGGATCGTGTAGACCTTGCCGTTGTAGCTCGCGTTGAAGTCGCGGAAGAACGGCCCGATGTCCTGCCAATCGAGCTGAGGATCCTTGTTGACGCGATCCGTCAGGTCGAGCAGGTAGCCCGGTCCCGTGAAGTCGCCCAGCCACTGCGGGTTGAAGACGTACGCATCGAAGGCGTTCGTCCCGGTCGACGCGTCGAGCAGCGCCTTGTCGTAGATGGTCTGGAAGCCGACCGCCACCACGTTCACGTGGCCACCGGTGAGCTTCTCCCAGTCAGGGGCCCGCCGCTGGAGCGGTTCCGCGACCTGGGGGCCGTTGAAGGTCAGGATGTTGACGTTCACGCCGGCGAACTTCGTGCCCTGCGAAGCGACGGCCACCGGTTCCGACGGCGAGGCGCCGGGCGAGCCGGCTGGGGCCGACGCGGCCGGAGTGGACGCGACGGGCGAGGATGGAGACGGACTGGCCGGGTTGCTGCAGGCCGTCAGGACGAGAATCGGGATGATCGCTGCCGCGACCAGGCGGTACCGCGACACTACAGACGCCCTCCTCTTGACATCCAGCGCCGATCGTCCAGCATACTGAACAGATGGCGGTATGCTGGCCAGTATGCCGAGGCGGTCCGCAAGAGTCAAGATACCGCACGCGGTTCAGCCGGCTGGCCGCCTCACCGCGACCAGGAGCCCGAACCAGGAGCCCGGACCATGACCCAGACGGCCCAACCCGCCGACCTCGAAGCCGCGGACATCGAGTCCCTCGCCCCCGCCGTGACCCGGGCCGGCGCGATCCTCGATCTCCTGGCCGAGAACGCCGGTTCGGCCGCCGGACCGAGCGAGCTGGCCCGCCGTCTGGGCCTCCCGAAGTCGTCGATCGCCAACATCTGCAACGCCCTCGCCGAGATCGGCCTCGTCCGGCGGATCGGCACCGGCTTCGCCCTCGGCCGGAAGCTGGCCGAGCTCGGTGGCGCCTACCTCGCGTCGGTCGACGCGGTCCAGGAGTTCTACGAGGCGTGCCGGCTCCTGCCGACCGGCTCCGAGGAGACCGTCCAGCTGGCGATCCTCGACGGCCTCGAGATGACGTACCTCGCCCGCCACGATGGCCTCCAGCCGGTTCGCCTGACGTCCCAGATCGGACGGCGCCTGCCGGCCACGGTCACGGCAACGGGCAAGGCGGCGCTCGCGTCGCTCGATCCGGACGACCTGGATCGGCGTCTCGATGGCCTCGTCGACCTGCCGGTCCTGACCCCGAACTCGCTCGGATCGGTCGACGCGCTCCGGGCCGATCTCGCGACGGTCCGCGGTCGGGGCTACGCGATGGACGACGAGGAGACCGTCGAGGGCGTGGTCTGCTTCGGCGTGATGATCCCCGGCCGGCAGCCCGGCGAGGGGCCGTACGCGGCGAGCATCACGCTTCTGAAGGCGCGGGCCACGGACGAGCGCGTGCCTCTCCTGATCGCGGACCTGAACCGGCTCGCCGACCGCCTGTCGGATCCGCTGCGCGCGGACCGAACCCCCCGCCGCCCGTCCGCCTAGCCGGCGGCGAGGCCGTAGACGACGATCGCGTTGGTGCCGAGGACGGCCGCCTGTTCCGTTCCGGACAGGCCGTCCAGCGTCTCGCGGGCGGCGGCCAGGACCTCGTCGTACGTGGCGGCGAGGAGGCAGACCGGCCAGTCCGACCCGAACATCAGCCGCTCCGGTCCGACGACCGCGAGGACGTGCTCCACGTACGGCCCCAGATCGGCCGGTGTCCAGCGGCTCCAGTCGGCCTCGGTGACGAGCCCGCTGAGCTTCCACCATGTGTTCGGAAGCCCGCCCAGGTCCGTGACGAGGCCCACCCACGGCTGGCGCGTGGCGTCGACGATGGCTGGCTTGGCGAGATGGTCGACGACGAACCGGACGTCCGGGTATGCGGCGACGACCGCGCGGGCGGCCGGCATCTCGCGTGACCGGATGAGGAGGTCGTAGGCGAGACCGGCCCGGCCGACGGCCTCGATCCCGCGCCGGACGTCGTCGCGGAGGAGCCAGTCGGCGTCGTCCTCGTCGTGGACCTGGTGGCGGATCCCGACGAGGCGATCGCCGCCCGGGCCGTCCTTGAGTCGGGCGATCACGTCATCCACGGCCGGGTCGCGGAGATCGACCCAACCGACGACGCCGCGAACGAACGGGGTCGCCGCCGCCGTTGCGAGGAACTCCTCGGTCTCCGCGAGGCTCGACCGGGTCTGGACGAGGACCGTGGCCTCGACTCCGGCCGCGGCCAGGACCGGGGCGAGATCGGCGGGCCCGAACGCCCGCCGGATCGGGGCCAGCTCATCGGTCAGCCACGGGTACGCGGCGCGGGCCGGGTCCCAGAAGTGGTGGTGGGCGTCGACGATCACGGGACCGGCGCCTCGGCGCGGATCAGGCCCTCGGCCCGCAGGTCGTCCCAGAGCACGGTCGGGATCGGCCGTCGCATCAGCTCCGGGTACTCGTCGAGATGATCGATCCGGCGGACGCCCGCGATCAGGCTGCGGATCGCCGGATGGGCCAGCGGGAACTGGATCGCGGCCGCTCGGAGCGGGACGCCGTGACGCTCGCAGACCACGGCCAGCCGGCGGGCCCGCTCGACGATGGCCTCGCCCGCCGGCACGTAGTTGAACCGACTGCCCGGACGCGGGTCGGCCAGGACGCCGCTGTTCATCACCCCGCCGGCGAGGATCCCGACCTCGCGCTCGACGCAGAGCGGCAGGAGCTCGGTCAGCGCGTCCTGGTCGAGGAGGGTGTAGCGGCCGGCGAGGAGGAAGACGTCGAAGTCGCCCTCCCGGGCGAACCGGGCGAGCATCGCCGACTGGTTCATCCCGACCCCCACGGCCCGGATCACACCCTGCTCGCGGAGGCGGGCGAGTGCCGGCCAGGCCCCGCCGATCGCCTGCTCCCAATGCTCGTCCGGGTCATGGATCAGGGCGATGTCGATGCGGTCGAGCCCGAGCCGCTCGAGACTGGCCTCGATCGAGCGCCGGACGCCGTCGGCGCTGTAGTCGAAGACGAGCCCGACGGGATCGGCGTGGACGTAGTTGGCGTCCTGCGGATCGATGTCGGCACCGGGCGGGATCGCGTCGAGCGGAAGCACGAGCCGGCCGACCTTCGTCGAGAGAACGAACTCGTCCCGCGGCCGGCCGGCCAGCGCGGCCCCCATTCGCCGCTCGGCGGCGCCGAAGCCATAGAGCGGGGCGACGTCGAACGTCCGGATCCCGAGCTCCCAGGCATGGTTGACGGTCGCGATCGCATCGTCGTCGGCGACGGCGTTGAACAGGCCGCCGATCGACGCGCCGCCAAGACCAAGCCGGGTCGGCCGCAGACCGGTCCGGCCGAGGCCGATGCGATCGGTCGGCTCGAAGGGCATCCCATCCTCCTGCGCTGCGCCGGGAACCGGGTTGACGTCGTCTGTCAGGCTATCGTATCGTTCAGTCCTCGGTCCGCCGGACAGAATACTGAACGACTGGGAGCTCTCGTGCGTCTGATTTCGTGTCGAACCGCCGCCGGTGAGACTCTCGCGATCGTCGTCGGAGAACACTGGCTGCCGGCCGCGGAGGTGCTCGAGGGCGGTCCCCGCACGATGGCCGAGCTGATCGCCGCCGGGCCGGCGACCCTCGCGGCGCTGCGCGACAGCATCGCAGCCGCGTCCATCGTGGAACGCGGCCAGCCGCTCGCCGACGCCGACCTGCTGGCCCCCGTGCCGCGGCCCGGCAAGATCGTCGCGATCGGGCGGAACTATCGGGAGCATGCGGCCGAGGAGGGCGTCGAGCCGCCGCCGGCGCCGCTCATCTTCGCGAAGTGGCCCAGCTCCGTGATCGGGCCCGGGGCGGAGGTCCGCTGGGATCCGGCCCTCAGCGCCCAGGTCGACTACGAGGCGGAGCTCGCCGTCGTCATCGGCCGGACCGTGCGGAGGGTTCCGACGGAACGCGCCCTCGACCACGTCCTCGGCTATACGTGCCTGAACGACGTCTCCGCCCGCGACATCCAGTTCGGCGACGGCCAGTGGGTCCGGGGCAAGTCGCTCGACACGTTCTGCCCGATGGGTCCGGCCCTCGTGACCGCCGACGAGATCGGCGATCCCCAAAACCTGGCGATCCGCTGCACCGTCGGTGACGAACCGCTCCAGGATGCCCGGACCTCGGCGATGTACTTCGGGGTTGCGGAGATCATCAGCTACTGCTCGATGTCGTTCACGCTCGAGCCCGGCGACGTGATCGCGACCGGCACACCCGCCGGCGTGGGGGTCTTCCGGGAGCCACCGCGGTTCCTCGGCGACGGCGACCGGGTCGCGGTCGAGATCGAGCGGATCGGGCGGCTCGAGAACGTCTGTCGATACGAGCGATCGGGGACGGCGGCGTGAGCGCCGCCTCGGGCGCCTCCTCCGGGGAGCACTTCCTCGTCACCGGCGCCCTCGGCTGCATCGGCGCGTGGACGGTCCGCGAGCTCGTCCGGGAGGACGTCCCGGTCGTGGCGTACGACATCGGCAGCGATCCGCGCCGGCTGGCGCTCGTCATGAGCGCCGAGGAGCTCGCCCGGGTCACGTTCGTGGCCGGTGACATCACCGACCTCGACTCGCTCGACCGGGCCTTCGCCGATCACGCGATCACGAACGTGGTCCACCTCGCGGCGCTCCAGGTGCCGTTCTGCCGGGCCGACCCGCCGCTCGGTGCCCGGGTCAACGTCGTCGGGACCGTCAACGTGTTCGAGGCCGTCAAGCGGCGCGCCGCGGCAGGCAGCGGGATGGCGCCGATCGTCTACACCGGCTCGATCGGGATGTTCTCGCCATCCGACGCCGACCCGGCGACCGGCCAGCTGCGCGAGGACGCGGAGCCGCATCCCGGCAACCACTACGGCGTCTACAAGTTCGCCAACGAAGGAACGGCAAGGATCTACTGGGCCGATTCGGGTGTGCCGAGCGTCGGTCTCCGGCCGATGACGGTCTACGGCGCCGGCCGCGACCAGGGGATGACGAGCAGCCCGACCGTGGCGATCGCGGCGGCCGTCCTCGGCACGCGATACCGGATCGCCTTCGGTGGCAGCACCCTGTTCCAGTACGCCGAGGACGTCGCGAAGACGCTCATCCTGGCCAGCCGGACGGCGCCCGACGGCGCCCGGGTCTTCAACCTCGGCGGCAGCCCGGTGGCGATCGACGCGTGGATCGACGCGATCGAGGCCGCGGTCCCCGGCGCCCGCGAGCTGATCGCCTACGATCCGAAGCCCCTCCCGTTCCCGTCCGATATCCAGCACGATTCGCTGGCGGCGCTCGGCGACGTGCCGGTGACGCCATACCGGGAGGCGATCGCCGCCACGGCCCGGATCTACCAGCGTCTCGCCGCGGCCGGGCGTCTCGTCGGCTCGGAGCACGGCGTCCCCGCGCCGATTGCGGGATCGGCCGAGGCAGCTGCTCCTGCGGCGAGCGCACCCGCGGCGCCGTCGTAGGCCCGACAATCCGGCCATGCCGGTTTACGCCGATCCCGTCGACGGCCTCGCCGTCCCGGCCGTTCTCCTCCAGGCCTGGACGGCGAGGCTCGTCGAATCTCTGGGCACGCCGCCCGACATCGCTGCTGACGTCGTCGAGATCCTGGTCGCCTCGGATCGGCGGGGGATCGCGTCGCATGGCACGGCCCGCCTCCCGAACTACGTCGCCCTGATCGAGGCGGGCGTGATGGACCCCGCGGCACGACCGGTGGTCGACGCGGGACGCCCGGCGCTGCAGCGGTTCGACGCCCGGAACGGCTGGGGCCATCACGCGGGGCGCGTGGCGGTCGACGCGGCGATCTCCGCGGCGAGCGTCCTGGGTACCGCGACCTCGGTGGTCCACAACGCGAACCACTTCGGGATCGCCGGCTGGTACGCCCTGCGCGCGGCGAGTCGCGGGATGATCGGGATCTCGCTCTGCAACACCTCGCCGCTCGTGGCGCCGACGCGCGCACGTCAGCCGCTGATCGGGACGAACCCGATCGCGATCGCGGCGCCGGCCGGCCGCTTCGGGACGTTCTGCCTCGACATGGCGACCTCGACGATCCCGCGTGGCCGGATCGAGGTCGCGGCCCGGCGCGGCGAGCTCCTGCCGGTGGGCTGGGCGATCGACGCCGACGGCCGGCCGGCGACGACGCCGGAGGCTGCGCTCGATGGCGCCCTCCACCCGCTTGGCGGCGAGGAGGCGACCGGCGGCCACAAGGGCTACGGCCTGGCGCTTGCCGTCGACCTCCTGAGCGGCGTCCTCGGCGGCGCGGCGTTCGGGCCGAACATCCTCGGGCTGTTCAGCACCGAGGGGCCCTCGAACCTGGGCCACGCGTTCATCGTCCTCGACCCGGCCGCGATTGGCAGCCGCGAGGCGTTCGAGACGCGTCTCGAGGGCTATCTCGAGCAGCTCGTGGCAGCGCCGACCGTCCCCGGCGCACCAGGCCGCGTGCTCGTCCACGGCGAGCCCGAGGCCGAGGCGGAGCGGCGGGCCGACGCGCGTGGCATCGTCATCGACGGGGCCCATGCCCGGGGCCTCACCGAGCTCGGCGCCCGGCTCGGCGTACCGTTCGAGCCGGGCGGGCCTGTCGCACCCGCCGCCGAATGACCGACCGTTTCGACGTCGTCATCGTCGGCGGCGGGATCGTCGGGCTGGCGACTGCCCTTCGGCTGACCGAGGCACGGCCGGGCCTCCGGATCGCGATCCTCGAGAAGGAGGCCGAGCTCGCGACTCACCAGTCGGGCCATAACAGCGGCGTCCTCCATGCCGGTCTCTACTACGCGCCGGGTTCGCTGAAGGCGCGCCTCTGTCGGGAGGGCAAGGCGGCGCTGGAGGCGTTCGCCGAGGCCCACGGCATCCCGTTCGATCGCTGCGGCAAGCTCGTCCTCGCCCTCGACGAGACGGAGCTCGAGCGGCTCGCCGCGCTCCGCGAGCGCGCCGTGGCGAACGGCGTGCCCGGGCTCGAGGAGGTCGGTCCGGAACGGATCCGGGAGCTCGAGCCGCACGCCGCGGGGATCCGCGGGCTGTGGAGCCCGGAGACCGGGATCATCGACTTTCGCCGCGTTGCCCTCGCGATGGCTGACGATCTCGGATCGAAGGACGTCGAGATCCTGACCGGGCGCGAGGTCCGCGGCCTCGACGAGCGGCCCGGCGAGGTGATCGTGACCACGCCGGCGGGCGAGGTCCGGGCCGGTCTCGTGGTCGCCTGTGCGGGGCTCCAGGCCGACCGGGTCGCCGCGTTGAGCGGTGCCCGCGACGGACCGCGGATCGTCCCCTTCCGCGGCGACTACTACACCCTGACGCCGGATGCGCGGGACCTCGTCCGGGGCCTGATCTACCCCGTGCCGGACCCGCGGTTCCCGTTCCTCGGGGTCCACTTCACGAAGCGGATCAACGGCGAGGTCTGGGCCGGCCCGAACGCCGTCCTGGCGTTCGCCCGGGAGGGCTACCGGCGGCGGGATATCGGCCCGCGGGACCTGCTCGGGACGCTGGCCGATCCGGGGTTCCTGCGTCTGGCGAGCCGCTACCTGCGGACGGGTCTTGGCGAGATGTGGCGCGACTGGTGGAAGCCGGCGTTCGTCCGCGAGCTCCAGCGCTACGTCCCGGAGATCCGGGCCGACCAGCTCCGGTTCGGGCCGTCCGGCGTCCGAGCCCAGGCCCTCGCCCGCGACGGCACGCTCGTCGACGACTTCGTCCTTGGCGGGAGCGACCGGATCCTCCACGTGCGCAACGCACCCTCGCCCGCGGCGACGAGCTCGCTCGCGATCGGGGCGATGCTGGCGACGACGGCGCTCGAGCGGTTGCCGGCCTCCTGAGTGTCGTCCGCTGTGCGATCCTCGGTTCGATGACCGAGCCGGCGACCGCGCTCGTGCGACACCTCGGCGGCGGGCTCGGCCGCGGCTTCTGGACGCTCTTCTCCGCGTCCTTTCTGGCCAACCTCGCCGACGGGATCTTCTCGACGGCGCTGCCACTTCTCGCGGCCAGCCTGACGAAAGAGCCGGGACTGGTCGCCGGGGTTGCCGTCGCGTCCCGGCTGCCGTGGCTCGTGTTCGCCCTGCTCGCCGGTGCGCTCGCCGACCGTCTGGACCGGCGCCGGACGATGGTCATCGTGGACGCCGGCCGGGCGATCCTCCTCGGCGGCCTCACGGTTGCGGTCCTCGCGAACGCGGCGACGATCTGGC
>DASUPH010000192.1:0-5012 GCA_036276275.1 Candidatus Limnocylindrales bacterium | reverse complement strand
GCCTGGATCGGACCGGAGCCGAAGCACGTTCACATCGGCTTCCAGCAAGGAGTCCTGATGGCCGATCCGCAGCATCGGCTGCGGGGCGCCCACCTGCGTCTCAAGAACGTCCGCTACGTGACGTTCACCGCCGCCGACCAGATCGACGACCGCGAGATCGTCGACTTCATTCGCGAGGCGGTCCGGATCAACTCGCTCTCGAGAGCCGAACGCCAGGGCCTCGCGGCGGAGGCATGGGAGATGGTCGAGCCGGCACAAACCGGCTGACGATCAGCGGACCTCCAGCGCCTCGCGATCAGGTCCTCGGCACCCAGGTCAGGATGCCGATCGAGCCGACCGGGGGCGAGGCCAGCGTCCAGCCGTCGTCGTCGCGCTCGCGGGCCATCCCGGCCAGGGCGGCCCGGAACCGCAGCTCCTTCTCGCCGTCCTCGGCGATCCAGAGCTGGCGGCGGAGGAACGTGGCCAGGCCGTCGAACGAGTCGAAGGTTCGCGGCGGGCGCGCGACCCGCAGGATCTCCGTCTCCCGACCCCGGGCCCGGAGCAGCTCGGCAAGCTCAGGAAGTGCGGGCAGCGGCACCCGCTCGATGCCGTGGACGATCGGCCAGAACGGATCCGCGACCGACGCGGGGCTGCGATCCGTCAACACGGCCACGCAGAGACGATCGACGGCTCGTTCCATCGCGTCGATGAACGGGCCGATCGCCTCGATGTCGTAGCCGACATGAGCGATGAGGGCGACATCGGCCACGGGTGGTTCACCCAGCTCCGCGAGCACCTCGGGCCAGACGCCGGCGACGATCCGGAGGTTGGCGACTCCATGCTCGGACTGGCCGGTCCGCAGGGCATTCCGCATCGAGGCCGACGGCTCGACCGCGATCAGCTCGGCCACCCGTTGGGCGAGCGGCAGGGCGTAGCGACCCGCTCCGGCCCCGATGTCGAGCCAGCGGTCGGTGGGCTGGGCGATGGCGACGAGAGCGTCGAGGGCGGCCTCGCCGGTGCGGCGCGGATCGGCGACGAACAGCGACGACACCGGCGCATAGAAGTCGCGATCCGGGACCTCCCGCACCAGGTCGACCTGCGCGCGATTGGCCCGGACACGCTCCGCCCAGTCGGTCTCGAGCTCGGCGGCGGTCGCGGTCGTCATCGCTTCACGATACGTCCGGATCGGCTTGGCGGTTGAGGCGCGCCAGATCGCTTCGCGTGTCGATGTCGGGGTTGGCGCCGGTCACGTCGATGCGCTGTACGAGATCGGGGCGGTCGGCGAGCAGCGGGCCGAAGCCGTGGTCGCCGACCAGCTCGTCGGCCAGCCGCCATGCAGCGCGTCGGGCGAACACCGGGTTCGGGGCGTCATCCGCTTCGTAGCGGGGCGCGATGAGCAGCGGCGCCGGCGACGTCGTCGCGGCTTCGAGGAGCCGGGCGATCACATCCGGCCGGACTCGCGGCTGGTCGCCGGGAAGGATCACGGCCGCCGCCACGTCAGGATCGCCATCAAGCTCCCGTAGCCCGAGTCTGACGGAGCTCGACAGGCCGTCCTGCGGCGTCTCGTTCGTGATGTGATGGACGTCCCCGAGGTCCGTGTCGTCGAGCTCGCCGGTCGGCGGGACGACGACGACGATCGGATCCAGCCCGGCCGCGCGGGCGGCCGCGACCACATGAACGAGGATCGGCCGACCGTCGAGGAGGGCGAGCAGCTTCCCGCCGCCGAAGCGCGACCCCGCGCCCGCGGCGAGGACGACCGCGGCGACCCTCATCCCGCGGCGACGGCCTGAGCCTGAGCCTGGCCGGCGGCCTGTCGGGCGCGCTCGTGGAGCGGCGCGCCGCTGCCGCCGTACCGCTCGGCGACGACCTCGGCGATGATCGCGAGCGCCGTCTCGGACGGGTTCCGGCCTCCGAGGTCGAGCCCGACCGGACCGCGCAATCGGGCCAGTTCGTCGTCCCCCACCCCGGCCGCCCGCAGGCGCTCGCGGCGATCCCCCTGCGTCTTCTTCGATCCCACCGCGCCGACATACCGGCAGCCGCGCCGCAGCGCCTCGACGATCGCCGGCTCGTCGAACTTGACGTCATGGGTCAGGACCGCGACGGCGTCGTCCGGCCCGAGCCCGATCTCATCGGCGATCTCATCCGGCCAGCCGACGATCAATCGATCGACGCGATCCGGGGGGAAGCGTTCCGGGGTGGCGAAGGACGCCCGCCCGTCGACGACGACCACCTCGTAGCCGAGCTCCTTTGCGAAGACAACGAGCGATCGCGCGACCTCGACGGCGCCGACGACGACGAGCCGCGGCCGGACCGGGAACGCCTCGACGAAGACCTGGCGGTCGCCGATCGTGACCGTCCGCGAGGTGCCGCGGAGGAGTGCGTCGCGGGCGGCCGCCCCGAGCGCCGTGTCGGCGGCGGCGTCGCCCAGGGATCCATCGAGGGACCCGTCGGCGTGGGCGATGATCGGCTCGACCGGCGGCGCCCCGTCGCCCGGCTCGTGTCGCCCGAACTCGGCCGGCGGCGCATCGGGCGGCAGGATCGTGGCCACCGCCATACCCCGGTAGCGCGCACCCCTGACCGCAGCCGCCGCGACCTCGGGTTCTACGAGGACGTCGATCGTTCCGCCGCACGCCAACCCGACGTCCCACGCCTCCTCGTCGCTGATCCCGTAGCGGATCACGCGGCTGTGCCCGTCGGCCCGCGCCCGCTCGATCTCGCCCGCGGCCGCACCCTCGACGCAGCCGCCGCTGACCGATCCCGCGATGCGGCCGTCATCCGCTCGGACGAGGACCGCTCCCTCCGGTCGGGGCGCGCTGCCGAAGGTCCGGACGACGACCGCCCGCCCGGCAGGGACGCCTTCGGAAGTCCAGCCATCGAGGGTCTCGAGCAGTTCTTTCATCGGTTCGTGCCTTCCTGACCTTTCAGCGCAGCGGCCGGGCGGCGCCGGGGTCCCCAGCAACTTCGAGGGGAGCGGGCGTTCCGGCCGCCGAGAACCCCCGGATCGCGGCGCTGGACTCGCGCCCGCCGGCATCGGCGGAAGCCGCAGCCTCGCCGCCCCGCCGGACGTCGCCGGAGCGGACGCCGGCCAGGATCTCGCCGAGTCGTTCGAGGCTCGCGACGGTGCCGGCCGGAACGAAGTCGTCGATGTAGGGCATCGCGGCCCGCATCCCGCCGGCCAGCGGCTCGTAGCCCGGCGTTCCCGCGAGCGGGTTGAGCCAGATGAGGCGATGGCAGTTCCGGCGGAGGCGGGCCGTCTCGGTCGCGACGAGCGCCGGGTCGCCGCGATCCCAGCCGTCCGAGACGACGATCACGACCCCCGACGACCGGAGCGCACGGCGGGCCCAGTTGAGGTTGAACTCCCGGAACGACTCCCCGATCCGCGTCCCCCCGGCCCAGTCGTTCACCGTGTCGGCGATCCGGGCGAGCGCCCGGTCGCGGTCGCGGTCGCGGAGCAACCGGGTGACCCGCGTGAGGCGCGTCCCGAACACGAACGACTCGGTCTTGACCGACGACGCCGCCGACAGCGCCTGGACGAACCGGAGGAGCAGCCGCGAGTGACGCTCCATCGAGCCCGAGATGTCGCACAGGACGACGATCTGGCGTGGCCGCTTCGTCGCCCGTCGCCAGACCCACTCGGTGAACTGGCCGCCGGTCGCGAGGTTGCGCCGGAGCATCGTCCGCGGCGCGAGCAGCCGGCCGTGATGGTGGAGCTCGTAGCGCCGGGTGCGACGCAGCTCGAGACGCGGCTCGAGGAGGTCGACGAGGCGCTCGGCATCGCGCAGCTCCGCGCTCGTCATCCGGTCAAAGTCGCGGTGGCGAAGGAGCTCACTCGATGAGTAGGCCGTCGGCGCGGCGATGACCCCGTCGATCTCGCTGTCGTCGTCCTCGTCGCCGGAGATCGGCATCGGGATGCCGTCGATCTGGTTCGAATCGTCGCCCAGGGCCGCCTCGTCTGCTGGTGAGCCGGCTCCCTCCCCCTCCTCGGCTGCCGTCTCGTCCGCCGTCGGCGAGGCCGGCCCGTCCGACGTCGGGCGCGTTCGCTGGCGCCGCCGCCACCAGCGGGCGAAGACCCGGTCGTAGACCTCGCGGTCGTCACGCCGCCGGACGTAGACGGCCTGGCCCGCGGCCCGAACCGTCTCGCGCTCGCCCATCTCGATGAGGGTCAGGGCGCGGGCGAAGTCGACCGAGGCGCCGAGGTCCGTTGGCAGGCCTGCCGCCCGGAGCGCCCGCCCGAACCCGACCGACTCGGCGAGGAGGCGTCGCCCGTCGACCTCGGGACCCCACGGCGCGCGGACGATCGCGGGGTCGTTCGGGTCGCGCGGTGCGTTCATCGGGCGAAGCTCGCGGTGTCAGGCGCCGGCGGCGCCCGCCCCGGCTTCCGCGAGGTACGCCCGCGCCGTCTCGCCGCGGATCCGCCGGATGTCCTCCTCGTACTTGAGGACGACGCCGAGCGTCTCGTCGACAACCTCGCCGGTGAGCTCGCGCGAGCCCAAGCTCAGGAGCGCCGCCGCCCAGTCGAGTGTCTCGGCGATCCCAGGCACCTTTGTCAGGTCCGCCTCGCGGAGGCGATGGACGAAGCCGACGACCTCGCGGGCGAGTCGCTCCGGCGCGTCCGGGACGCGGGCGAGGACGATCTCGAACTCCTTTTGGGCCGTCGGATAGTCGATCCAGTGGTACAGGCATCGGCGCTTGAGTGCGTCGTGGACCTCGCGGGTCCGGTTGCTGGTCAGGATCACCCGGGGCGGGGTGACGGCCTTGATCGTCCCGATCTCCGGCACG
Organism: Candidatus Limnocylindrales bacterium; assembly: GCA_036276275.1. Lineage (GTDB taxonomy): Bacteria > Chloroflexota > Limnocylindria > Limnocylindrales > CSP1-4 > CF-46. Next base: position 254 of record DASUPH010000192.1, on the reverse strand, counting down.
GTCACCTGGAAGTCGGACAGAATCTCGAGGAGGTACGCCTCGAACTCCTCGTCGGCCCGGTCGATCTCGTCGATCAGGAGGACCGGCGGCTTGCCATCCTCGCCGGCTTCGAGGGCCTGGAGGAGCGGCCGCTTGATCAGGAACTCCGGCCCGAAGATGTCGTGCGCCTTCACCCGGTCCGCTTCGCCGCGCGCCTCGAGCAGCCGGATCTCGAGCATCTGGCGAGGGTAGTTCCACTCGTAGACCGCGGCGTT
>DASUPH010000191.1:0-4117 GCA_036276275.1 Candidatus Limnocylindrales bacterium | reverse complement strand
CCGCCGTCATCCGTCCCTCCCGTTCGGGTGCTGCCGGCAGATCCGGCGGCGCGTCCTACCGTAGACGATCGTCGTCGCGGAGACGTGCCGGCGCCCGCTCCCCAGACCGGGCGCCGGCCGCTCGGGTCGTGCCGCGGTCATCGTCGGTCAGCCGGCGCCGGGAGGCGAGACGGCACTCCCCGCGGAACCGTTGCGGGACAACCCGGTACGGCCGCGGGATGACCGTCTGCTACCTTCGCGGCGTGTCGAGCCTCCTCACGCGTGACCGCGCCGCCATCACGGTCGCCGCCATCGCAACGCTCGCCGGTCTGTTCGGCGTCCTGTTCGGCCACTACGACACGGGTCTCACGCTCCAGGCGGACGAGCAGGGCCGGATCGTGGTCTGGGAGGTCGCCCACCTCAGCCAGGCGGAACGCGACGGCGTCCGTCCGGGAATGCTCGTGGCGCAGCTGAACGGATCGACCCTGATCTCCTTGCCGCAGTACCAGTACGCGGAGCCGGATCCGGACAATCCGGAGGACCCGCCGCGGCTGATCGGGACGGTCCCGCCCCAGCCGGTCGTCCAGGACTACCCGGGGGGCGAATGGCAGGCAGAACGAACCGCGATCGAACAGGTCTCGCTGATCTCGCCAGAGGCCCTCGCCACGGGCGGGCCGGATCGCTGGCAGGTTGGTGAGTACTTCTATCGCGGAAGCTTCGACTTCGCCCAGACGGAGAAGGCGTTCCTTCCCGGCCTCCTGATCCTGTTCATCGGCGTCTGGTTCCTGCGATCCCCCCGGGCGGCGAGAACCCTGCGCGACCTTGCGATCCCCCTCAGCATCGCGGTCGCCACGCCGTTCCTGGTCGCGCCGCTGACGGCGATCGGGTCGGCCGCCGCCCTGGTCATCGGAGGACTGCTCGCGGTCGCCGGCATGATCCCGCTCGCGCTCGGATACGCGGATCTGGACGAGCGACCCGACCAGCGGCGATCAGTGCGATGGCTGGTCGTCGGCCTGGCCGCGGCGGCGGGCGTGGTCGTCATCGGGTCCGCCGTCGGGGAGGAGCGCGAGGAGGTCCGAACCCTGACCTGGGTGCTGACCGGCGCGATCCCGCTCGTGCCCGGCCTGATCGCTGCCGGCCCGATCGACCTCGACCGGCTGCGGAGCGGCTCCGGACGTGGCGCCGGGCGCCTGATGCAGTCGACCGAGCTCGCGATCGCGGGAACGACACCCCTGATGGCCACCGCGACCGTCGGCCTGGGTGTGTTCAGCCCACCGTTCCTCTGGCCGCTCGGGCTATGGCTGATCGCGGTGGCGCTCGCCGGCCGATTCACGGTCCGTCCGCTGGCCCGCCTCGCCACCCGGGCCACCCTCCAGCGCGACCTCGTCGTGGCCGCGACCGAGGCCGAACGGGCCCGCCTCGCGGCCGACATCCACGACGACGCCCTCCAGGAGCTGACGCTGCTCGTTCGCCGTCTCGAGGCGTCGGGCGACAGCGAGGGCGCCGAGATCGGCCGGACCGTGGCCGATCGGCTCCGGGCGATCTGCGGCGACCTGCGACTGCCCATCCTCGACGATCTCGGCGTGGGCCCGGCGCTCGACTGGCTGGTCCTTCGGATCGAGCGGCTGGCCGGCGGCGAGGTCCGTCTCGAGCGGGCCGACGACGCCCGCCACTCGCCCGACGTCGAGCTCGCGATCTTCCGCGTCGCCCAGGAGGCGCTGGCCAACGCCGTCAAGCACGGCCGGCCGCCGATCGTCGTCCGCTACCGCTCGACGCCCGCCGGGATCTCCCTCGCGATCGACGATGCCGGCCCGGGGATCGACGACGACGCCCCGGAGACGGCGGAGAAGGCCGGTCGGTTCGGGCTGCTCAACATGGCCCAGCGCGCGGAGCAGATCGGGGCGATCCTCGACGTCAAACGCTGGCCGAGCGGCGGGACGCACGTTGCCCTCGAGTGGCGCCCGCGTTGACCCAGCCGGTCAGGCTGATCGTCGTCGACGACCACCCCGTCGTCCGCGAGGGCACCGCGGCTTTGCTGGCATCGCAGCCAGGAATCGAGGTCGTCGGCACAGCCGGGTCGATCGACGAGGCGACCGCTCTCATCGCCCGGGTCTCGGCCGACGTCCTCCTCCTCGACATCCGGCTCGGCAGCGACTCCGGGCTGCGGCTCCTGACGGACGCGTCGCCGCCGGACCGGCCCCGGCCTGCGATCGTCGTCCTGACCTCGTACGACTACCCGCAATACGCGGAGGCGGCCCTCCGTCTCGGCGCGTCGGGCTTCGTCCTGAAGACGGCCCCGATCGCCGAGCTCCTCGACGCGGTCCGCCGCGTCGCCGCCGGCGGCCTGGCCTTCTCGGTCCGGCCCCGATCGGGCGCGGCGATCGCCCGCCTGAGCCGGCGCGAGCTCGACGTGGTCCGCCTCGTCGTCGATGGTCGATCGAACGACGAGATCGGCGCCCGCCTCGGGATCGGCCCGAAGACAGTTGAGTCGCACCTCCGCCGCCTGTTCGAGCGGTTCGACCTCGCCTCCCGAACGGAGCTCGCCACTCGCGCCCTCCGCGAAGGCTGGCTCGACGTTCCACCCACGGGCTGACCCCAGCGTATCCTCCGAGACGAGCCGCGTATCGGAGCAACCATGGGCCCTGCCTTGAAAAGCGTGCTGCCGTATGTGGCGGTCGCGGCGATCGTCGTCGGCTTCATCAACTTCTTCTGGTTCTTCGCGGAGAGCGCGGCGCTTGGCGGCGACGCCCTGAACGGCAATGTGAGGGCCGGCCATTACTTCGTGGGCAGTCACGGCTCCTACACCGAGGTCAGCGAGGCAGCGTGGACGTGGAGCCGGGTCCACGGAATCAGTGTCTTCATCACCCATCCGATCGCGATTGCGGGAATGGCCTACGTTCTCTTGCGATTCGTGTTTCCGAGCATGATGGCCGGCCGCGCGACCGGGGCGCTGTCGACTGAGCGGGTGGCCGCCGTCAGCAACTCAGGCTCGCCCCTCGCGTCAGCGCGAACCGGCGGAAAGGTCGGCGAGGTCGTGTTCAGCGGGCCGATGCTCCGGATCTCCGTCTATCCGGGCGGCATCGTGATCAAGCCGGCGTTCATGAGGGAGCGCGCGATCCTGGCCTCAGAGATCCGCCGCGTCGTCAAGAAGAGCGGGATCCTCGGCCGACGGGTTGAGATCGAACACGCCGGTGTCGACTCGACGTCGCCCTTCGTGATTTCCGGCCGGGCGACCGATGGTGAGCTCGTTCAGGCGATCGAATCGATTGCCGCGAAGAGTGGGGCGACCGCCCCGGAAGGCGGAGAGCCGAACCCGGGCATTTCGCCGCCCCCCGTCGCATCCCAACGAGGAGGTCTCTCGATGGGTGTCCAAGGTGCACCTGCTGGGGTCATGGACGCGCTCGGTGCCTTCGGACTTGCCGTCAACTTCTTGATGATCGGTATCGGCGTCCTCTGGGCGATCCCCCAGCTCGGCGCGTTCGGCTTCGTTTGGACGTTGTTCGCGATCTTCATTACGGTCTCGAACGTCCGGCGAGTGATCGCAAAGCGATGAGTGGGCGGGCCATGCGCTGCGGAACCGGGTCGCGAGCTCATGCACAGGCTAGGATTGCGCCGGAACCAATCCTGTGAAGCCCCCAAGTCGATGCCCAACCTCCGGCCGCTCTCTCGCCCCCGCCTGCGCCGTCCCTCGTCGGACGGCGGTACGGCCACGCCCGGCCAGGTCGAGGTAGCCGAGCCCCAGATCGTCGAGGCCGGTGGCCTCCGCTGGATCCATGTCGAGGACCCCCGCCTCGCCGACCGCGAGTGGCTCGAGACGCGGTTCGACTTCCACCCGCTCGACTGGGAAGACGTCTACTCGCGCAACCAGCGCTCCAAGCTCGATGTCTATGACGACTACCTGTTCATCGTCCTTCACTTCCCCGTCTTCGAGAAGTCGTCCGGCCGGCTGCTGACGGCCGAGCTCGACATGTTCGTCGGGCCCGACTACCTGATCACGATGACGGAGACGCCGCTGCCGCCGCTGGCAGCGATGTTCGGCCGGATGGGCGAGCTCGAGGAGCTCCGCGAGTCGACGTTCTCGAAGGGCTCGGGCTACCTCCTCTACAAGATCGTCGACACGAACGTCGACGCCGCGTTC
>DASUPH010000190.1:0-4541 GCA_036276275.1 Candidatus Limnocylindrales bacterium | reverse complement strand
TTGATCCCGGCCTCGGCCAGCGGTTCGAAGACGTTGGCCGCGACGCCCGGCCGGTCCGGGACCTCGACGAGGGTCACCTTCGCGACGTTCCGGTCGTGGGCCAGGCCACGGACCTTGTTCCGCTGCTCCACGAGCGGGTCCTCCTTGATCACCGTGCCGGGGGCGTCCTCGAACGAGCTGAGGACCTCGATGACGACGTTGTTCACCCAGCCCAGCTCCACGGCCCTTGTCTGCATGACCTGGGCCCCCTGGTGGGCGAGCTCGAGCATCTCCTCGTAGCCGATGATGCTCAGCTGGCGGGCTTCGGGGGCGAGCCTCGGGTCGGCGGTGAAGATCCCGCGGACGTCGGTGAAGATCTGGCAGCGATCGGCCCCGAGGCGGGCGGCAAGCGCGACGGCAGTCGTGTCCGAGCCGCCCCGGCCGAGGGTCGTGATGTCGGCCACGGTCGCGTCGCCGGCCTCGCCCGCTCCGACGACTGGCGCGCCACGGCCCTGGAAACCGGCGACGATCACGACCTTGCCGGCGGCGATCTCGCGCTGGATCCGCTCCGGCTCGATCGATGCGATCCGGGCCTTGCCGTGGCGACCCTCGGTCGTGATGCCGGCCTGGGGTCCGCTGAGGCTGATCGCCGCCACGCCAAGCGCATGGAGGGCCATCGAGACGAGGGTCGCGCTCTGGTGCTCGCCGGTCGCGAGGAGCATGTCCAGCTCCCGCTCGTCGGGCGTTTCGGTGATCGCCGCCGCCAGGCCGAGGAGCTCGTCGGTCGTGTCGCCCATCGCGGAGACGACGACGACGAGATCGGCCCCGGCCGCGCGCTCGCGGGCAACCCTCCGGGCCACACGCCGAATCCGATCGGCGTCGGCCAGGCTGGACCCACCGAATTTCTGGACGACGAGGGGCGCGGCAGGCATCGCCGCATTCTACCGCCCGATTCCGGGCCGCTCGGGTGGCGGATGGGTTGCGACGTCCGCTTCACCGCCGATCAACCGGCCGCGGTAGCCTAAGGATGGACGCGCAACGGAGGTATCGCCGCATGTGCTTCGACCTGGACTCCCATCCCCCGATCATCCCGATCGCCGGTGGCGCGCTGGATTCGTCCGAGCTGGTCCTCGACGCCCCCGACGGCAATCGCCTGCGGGCGTTCCGGGCCCGCGCGACGGAGGCGAACGGGGCCGGTGTCGTGATCCTGCCCGACGTCCGCGGGCTCCATCCCTACTACGAGGAGCTTGCCCTGCGTTTCGCCGAGAACGGCGTCGACGCAGTGGCCATCGACTACTTCGGCCGAAGCGCCGGGCTCGGCCGGCGCGGCGATGGCTTCGAGTACATGCCCCACGTCGCCCAGTCCACCTGGGCCGGCGTCTCGGCCGACATCCGGGCGGGTGCGGCGAATCTGCTGCTCCAGGACGAGGGTCGGGTCACCGCCCTGTTCACAGTCGGCTTCTGCTTCGGCGGCCGGCTCGCGTTCCTCAGCTCGACCCTGGGGCTGGAGCTCGCCGGCGCGATCGGCTTCTACGGCATCCCGGTCGGCCCGGGCCGGAACGACATCCCGGCACCGATCGACCTCGTTCACGAGGTCGCCGGTCCGATCCTCGGCCTGTTCGGCGGCGCCGACCCGGCGATCCCGCTCGACGCCATCGCGGCGTTCGACCGGGCCCTGGGAGAGGCCGGCGTCGAGCACCGGATCGTTACCTACGACGGCGCTCCCCACAGCTTCTTCGACCGCAAGGCGGCCGACTTCGCGGACGCGTCGGCGAAGGCCTGGGAGGAGACGCTGACCTTCGTCCGTGGCCACGTCCCGAATCCGGTCGGGCGTTGATGGACGCCCTGCGCCGGCTGTTCGGAGGCGGTGGCGGCAGGCCGGGCGGGGCGGCCGGCGACGCGGGCGAGGAGGCAGCCACACCGGCCACCGCCGAGGAGATCGATGCCGAGGAGCGAGCCCGGGAGCTGGAGCTCCTGCGGGCCGAGCAGGACCGCCTGGACGAGCTCGTCCTCCGCCAGCAGCGCTACGCCGACCGGTCTTGGGTTCCGCCGAGTCAAGGTGGCCCGCGCCGGTCCGACGACGGCGAGGCCGCCGCGAGCGAGGATCGCTGACCCCCGACCAGGCGGCTCCGGATCGGCGCTCGTCAGCGCGTGGTGAGCTTCCAGCCGACCACGATGAGGACGACGAACACGACGGCCGCAAGAACGCCGCCCGGGAGCGCCGCATTCAACCCCCCGAAGATCCCACGAACCGTGTTGCCGGCGACGGCAAACGACCCTTCGACGAAGCCGCCGATCCCCTGCCCGATCGCATTGACGAATCCGTCCATGCGACGAGTGTCCGGTGGTCGTCAATCGTTCCGAACCGGCCGCAAGTCCCCCGGACCTCACCCTTCTCACCGGCCGCGTACCGGCGGCCGCGGCGGCCGCGGCCCTGGCTGATCGGCCTCGCGGCGAGGCTCAGCCGCGCCGGATGACCTGGGCGCCGGCGTTCCGGAAGGCGACGACGGCGATCCGTCCGGTCAGATCGGTGTCGGCCGCGGCCGCGCCGAACGCCGCCTCGATCCGGGTGATCGTCCGGACCGAATCGGAGAAGGCGAGCACCGTCGAGCCCGCGCCCGACAGGCAGGCGCCGATCGCGCCCGCGCCGCGGGCGGACTCGACGAGCTGCGGCAGCTGCGGGTAGACCTTGGCCCGGTACTGCTCGTGGAGCCGATCGACGGTCAGGACCCGCAGCAGGTCGAAGCGGCCGCTCGCCATCCCGGCGACGCCGACCGCCACCCGGGTCAGGTTGGCGACGGCGTCGGCGAGCGGGACCTTCGCCGGCAGGGCGGCCCGCATCGCGCTCGTCGGCAGGCGCAGGTCGGGGATGAAGAGGATGGCCCGCAGGTCACGGGGCGCGTCGAACCGGAGGGCCTCGACGCCGTCGTCGATCCGGGCGCTGACCGTGAAACCACCCAGCAGGGCCGCGGCGGCATTGTCGGGATGGCCCTCGATCCCGGTCGCGAGCCGCAGCATGTCGGCCGAGGTCAGCGGCTCGCCGAGCAGGGCGTTGCCGGCGACGAGACCCGCGACCGTAGCGGCCGCCGACGACCCGAGGCCGCGGGCGAGCGGGATCTCGTTGTGCATCTCGATCCGCCAGCCGATCCCCTCGGGCAGGTCGCCGCGGACCTCGCGCAGGGCCGCCTCGATCCCCATCACGCAGCGGTTCTCGCGATCCGCGCCGAGCTCTCCTTCGCCCTCGCCTTCGACGGTCAGCTCGACCTCGCCACGGCTCCAGCCGCGGACCTCGACCTCGATCCGGTTCGTCAGCCCGAGCGCGACGCCGACGCAGTCATAGCCGGCGCCGAGGTTGGCGCTCGACGCGGGCACCTCGACGACGACGCGCCGGCCATCGAGCTCGGCCAACCAGTTGGTCACCATCCGAGGGCCACCGACACCGAACCGACGGTCGGCGCCGCCTCGAGCACGGCGGCCCGCCCGGCGAGCGATTCGGCCGTCGCCGGGTCCTTCAGGCCCGTACCGGTCAGGACCGCCACGATGAGCGCGTCGCTCTCGATCTCGCCGGCCGCCGCCAGGCGGGCGAGCCCGGCCACGCTCGCCGCCGACGAGGGCTCGCAGAAGATCCCCTCCTCCTCGGCCAGCGCCCGGTAGGCCGCGAGAATCTCGTCGTCGGTCACGGCCTCGATCCGGCCACCGCTCTCGTCGCGAGCGGCGATCGCCCGGGCCCACGACGCCGGATTGCCGATCCGGATCGCGGTTGCGATCGTGTCGGGCTCCTCGATCGGGTGGCCCAGCACGAGCGGCGCCGCGCCGGCCGCCTGGAACCCGAACATCCGTGGCCGGGTCGCGACCAGCCCGGCCCGGGCGTACTCCGAGAAGCCGGCCCAGTACGCGCTGATGTTGCCGGCGTTGCCGACCGGGATCGCGAGGATGTCGGGCGCCCGGCCCAGGTCATCGCAGATCTCGAACGCCGCCGTCTTCTGGCCCTCGAGCCGATCCGGGTTGACCGAGTTCACCAAGGTCACCGGGTGATCGTCCTGCTCGGCGAGCGCCCGCACGACCCGCAGCGCGGCGTCGAAGTTGCCGTCGACCGCGACGACCCTGGCGCCGGCGACGATCGCCTGGAGGAGCTTGCCCATCGCGATCTTGCCCGAAGGCAGCACGACGACGACTTCGAGGCCATGCGCGGCACCGTACGCCGCCGCGGACGCCGACGTGTTGCCAGTGGACGCACAGATGATCGCCCGGGCGCCGGCCTCGACGGCCAGAAGACCGCGGCGTTCGAGGTCTGCGACGACCTCGGCCGGGCGCCCGACGTGCTCGCGATCCCGGTCGGCAACGCCGGCAACATCAGTGCCTACTGGGCCGGGTTCGAGGAGTACGCGGCAGCCGGACACGTGGCCGCGACGCCGCGGATGTTCGGGTTCCAGGCGGCGGGCGCCGCGCCGCTCGTCGCCGGCCACCCGATCGACGACCCGGAGACGATCGCCACCGCGATCCGGATCGGCAACCCCGCGTCGTGGGACCTCGCGATCGACGCCCGCGACTCGTCGGGCGGG
>DASUPH010000189.1:0-8205 GCA_036276275.1 Candidatus Limnocylindrales bacterium | reverse complement strand
AGGCCGCCAGCCGGGACTGAGCCGCCGGCCGCCCCCGCCGCGGCGGGCTTGGTGCGCCCCGAGCCACGATTGCGCGCCCCGCGCGCGCTGCGGCGCCTGAACCGGCCGTGGCGAACGACCTCGCGTGGGGATTGGCCTCTGCCGGCTCATTCCAGTTCGATCCACGGCCGGCGGCGATCGAGTCCGGCCCCTCCTTCGACGGAGTGCGCGCCTGGCGCGCAGTCGATCGCCCGAGGCGACGCGACGAGCGGCGGACCGCAACTCTCAGCGACTTCTCACCTCGCGGACGGAGGGTTCCCCTGTCGGGCGCCCGCTGTGGCTGCCCTCCAGTGGAGCGGCACCGTGCGATGAGACTCAAGCTCCTGGCCATCATCGGCCTGCTCTTCGTCGGCGGGATCGCCGTCTTCATGACCCTCGGCGGACTGCCGAGCGGCGCGGCCGCCGCGACGACGTTTCTCACGTCGACCGCCGCCGTCGCGGATGTGACCGACGACGTCGCCGCCACCGGCGCGATTGCCTCCGCGACCTCCTGGGCCCTCGTGTTCGGGGCCGCGCCCGGATCGACCGCGGCCAGCCAGACGGGGTCGCCCGCCACGTGGCTGGTCGGCGAGGTCAAGGTCAAGGTCGGCGATCGGGTGACGAAGGGCGCGGTCCTCGCGACCGCGACGAACGCGACGCTGCGCGCAGCCGTGACGACGGCGGCCAACGGCGTGTCGACGGCCACGATCCAGCTCGCGACCGCCCAGGACGCGCGCGACGCTGCGACGACCACGGCCAACATCCGGCGGACGCGGATCGATCTCCTGAACGCCCGCGACGGGCTGGCCCAGGCGAAGGCCAACCTTGCCGATCTCAAGGCCCAACTGGCCCGATCCTCGCTCGTCGCCCCGGCCGACGGGATCGTCACCGCCGTCAACGTCACGACGGGCGCCGAGGCGCCGACCGCCGATGCGATCGACCTCGCGGCGGCGACCTTCCAGGTCACGGCCAACGTCGTCGAGAGCGACGTCGCGACGCTCCAGATCGGCCAGGCGGCCACCGTCACGGTTGCCGCGATCGATGCCGACCTGACCGGAACGGTGACGGCCATCGCGCCTGTCGCCGAGGACTCGAGCAGCGGCGGCGTCGTGTCGTACGCCGCGACGGTCGCCCTGAACGCCCCACCGGCCGCGCTCCGACCCGGCATGACGGCCGACGTGACGATCACGACGGCATCGGCGAGCGGCGTCCTGGCCGTCCCCGCCGCCGCGATCCGCGGAACGAGCGGCAACTACAACGTCCTCGTCCTGGCCGCTGCGGCCGGCGCGCCGGAGAGTCGGCCCGTCGACGTCGGATTGATGACGAGCTCACTGGTCGAGATCAAGTCCGGACTGAATGCCGGAGACGTCGTCGTCACCGGGACGAGCAGCCAGCAGCGGGCCGGCACGACCAACGCGAACCAGGGCGGTGGCACCTTCGTCGTTCCGGGCGGCGGCGGCGGCGGGTTCCGCGGGCCGGGCAACTGACGATGACCGCGATCGTCAGCTTGGAGCGCGTCAGCCGGACCTATGCGATGGATCGGGTCGAGGTCCACGCCCTCCAGGACGTCTCCCTCGAGGTCCAGCCGGGCGAGTTCGTGGCAATCGTTGGCCCGTCCGGCTCGGGCAAGAGCACGATGATGAACATCGTCGGCTGCCTCGATCGGCCGTCGGCCGGGATCTACCGGCTGGCGGGAACGCCCGTCGCGGAGCTCGACGACGACGGTCTCGCCAGGCTTCGCAGCCGGACGATCGGCTTCGTCTTCCAGTCGTACAACCTCCTCCCGCGAACATCGGCGCTCGACAACGTCGCGACCCCGCTCCTGTACCAGGGCATCGGTCGCCGCGAGCGGATCGCCCGGGCCGGCGCCGCACTGGAGCGTCTGGGGCTCGGCGACCGCATGGACCACGAGCCAAGCGAGCTGTCTGGAGGCCAGCAGCAGCGCGTGGCGGTGGCCCGGGCCATTGTCACGGATCCAGCCCTCGTCCTCGCCGACGAGCCGACCGGAAACCTCGACAGCGCGTCGGGGCAGGATGTGCTCGCGGTCCTCCGCGAGCTCCACGCCACCGGCCGGACGATCGTCCTGATCACCCACGACACCGACGTCGCGTCGGCGGCGAGCCGGCAGGTCCACATCCGCGACGGGCGGATCGACGGGCACGTGGCCGCGTGAACGCGTTCGAGCTCCTGCGGCTGGCCCTCTCCCGACTGCGGACAAGTCGCCTGCGAGCGGCGCTGACGATGCTCGGCGTCGTGATCGGCGTCGCGTCGGTCGTCGCCCTCGTCGGCGTCGGCCAGGGCACGACGGCGAACATCACGAGCCGGCTCTCCGCTCTCGGCACCAACCTCCTGACGATCAGCCCCACCGGCCGGTCGACCGGGACGAGCCTCACCCTCGAGGACGCGTCGGCGATCGCGCAGCTCGATGGGGTCGCCGCGGTCGCGCCGGAGCTGCAGACCTCGACGTCGATCATCGTCGGCACGAAGACGACCACCTCCTCGGTCGTCGGGACGAGCGCCGACTACGCCCGCGTCCGCGCCTACGACGTCTGGCAGGGCAGCTTCCTGACCTCGGCCGCCGTGGAGCACGGCCTTCGCGTCGTCGTGCTCGGCGCGACGACGGCGTCCGATCTCGGGCTCGATGCCACGTCGATCGGCTCGACGGTCTCGATCGGCGGTCTGCCGTTCCAGGTGATCGGGATCCTCCAGCCGAAGGGCGGCTCCGGCTTCCAGAACCCGGACGACCAGGTCCTCGTGCCGCTGGCGGCGGTCAGCAAGTACTTCGTCGCCGGCGACACGGTCCGGACGATCGGCGTCAGCGTCGCCTCCGACGAGCAGATGGCGGGCGTCACGACGGCGATCACCGCCCTCCTCCGCGAGCGCCACGAGCTGGCCGCGACCGACACGGCCGACTTCTCGGTCTTCAACCAGACCCAGCTCCTCGATGCGGCGTCCTCGATCAGCGCGACGCTGACCCTGCTCCTCGGCGGGATCGCCTCGATCTCGCTCGTCGTCGGCGGCATCGGGATCATGAACATCATGCTGGTCTCGGTCCGCGAACGGACCCGCGAGATCGGCATCCGGAAGGCCGTCGGCGCCCGTGGCCGGGACATCCTGGCCCAGTTCCTGATCGAGGCCCTGACGCTCTCCCTGCTCGGCGGCCTGATCGGGATCGCCGTCGGTCTCGCCGTTTCCGCCCTGATCGGCCAGCTGGCCGGCTGGGGTTTCCAGTTCAACCCGCTGACGGTCGCCGCCGCCGTGGTCTTCAGCCTGATCGTGGGCGTCGTGTTCGGCGTCTGGCCGGCTCGGATGGCGGCCCGGCTCGATCCGATCAGCGCTCTTCGCTACGAATAAGGAGATCCGATCCATGTCCAGCGATCCGTTCCACACCGCTCCGACGGAGCCCGTCGGCCCGACCGTGACGCAGCCCGCAGCGCAACCTGTCGGGTCGAGCGGGAGCCCGTTCGCGCCGGAGCCCGCTCAGGCGGCGGCCGCGCCGCCTCCTGAGCCGGTCCGGACCATCGCCGTCCGATCGCGACGCGGCGGCAGCGGCATGCTCGTCAACGCCCTGCTCGGGGTCGCCCTCGTCGTGGCGATCGGCGGGGTCGCCTTCGCGGCCGGCCGGGCGACGGCACCGACGACCGCAGCCGCCGGCGGGACGGGCAACGCCAACGGCCAGGGCGGCCCGGGCCCACAAGGCGGCGGCGGGTTCTTCCCGCCCAACGCGAGCGGCGCTCCCGGCCGTGGCGGCGGCTTCGGTGGCGGCGGCTTCGGTGGCGGCGTCTCGGTGCAGGGCACCGTCGAGGCGATCGATGGATCGTCGATCACGATCAAGACGGCGGCGGGCAATACCGTGACGCTGGGCCTGAACGGGGACACGTCGTATCACACCCAGGCGCCGGCAAGCGCTTCGGACGTGAAGACCGGCAGCACCGTGATCGTCCAGCTGGACGGTCGCGGCTTCGGCAACGGCCAGGGACGGCCGTCGGCGAGCGGCGCGCCATCTGCGAGCGGGGCGCCGGCCGCCGGGTTCGGGACGGCCGGGAGCGTGACCGTCGTCAACTGAGTCAGCCCCGGCGGGCCAGACCTTCGCCGGCCTCGTCCGCCGCCCATCGCAAGGTCATCGCGACTCGCAGCGGATCGCCCGGTTGGACGACGAGCGGCTCGAGGTTCGGCCCGTTGGGCGGACCTGTCTGTGGTTCGACGCAGATGCCGGCCGGATGCTCGTCGAAGACGACCCAGTGGTCGGCGGTCGACTCGATCGTCAGCCGCAGGAGACCGGGCCAGCGCACGACGGGTGGCCGGGCGAGGCCGACGAAGCAGTCGTCCCATGGCCGCGGGTCGGGCTCGACGAGCTCGCCGGTCGGGATTCCGTCCGGTCCGAGCCGGTACATCGCCTCGGGCTCGATCCCGATCTCGATCTCGCCATCGCCCTCCTCGCCGCCGTCGGGTCCGGAGAGGCGACGGCGGAACCACGGATGCAGGCCGATGGCCGCCGGCTGCGGCTCGTCCGTCTCGAGGGCCATCTCGATGTCGAGTCGGTCCGCGGTGAGCGCGAAGCGCTGGCGGACCCGGCCCCGGAACGGCCACGGCGGCGCGAGCTCGCAGAAGATCGCCGACGCGTCGCCCTCGATCGCCTGCCACGGCTGTTCGGCGACGAAGCCGTGAAGGGCGTGCGGCGGCTCGTTCGCCGGCAGCTCCCAGGTCCGGCCCGCGAACGTCAGGCGAGCGTCGCGCAGCCGGCCGGCGAACGGCGCCATCGGGAAGCTGCCCCAGCCAAAGGGCCCGAACCCGCTCGTCACGAGCAGCTCGTGGCCGTCCACGATGAGCGAGGCGATCCGGCCGCCCTGCGCGAGATCGACGACCATGCGGGCCCGCCCGACGTCGAGCAGCATCAGCGGGCCGAGGGATCGGCACCGGCGGCCGCATCGGCGCCGGCCCCGCCGTCGGCGCCCGCCCTCGCGACGACGGGCGCCGCAAAGGGCGCCTCGCGGCGCGGGATCATCACCGCCGCGAGGAGGCCGGCCACGACGCACGCCGACGCGCCGACGATGATCGCGGCGTCGATCGATACCGCGGCGATCGCTCCGGCCAGCGCCGCTCCGATCGGGTAGCCGATGAAGTTGAAGGCCATCGAGACGGCGAACGCGCGGCCCATCCAGGCGGGGTCCGTGCGGCGCTGACGGATCGTGAACAGGCCGATGTCCATCGGGCCGTTGAGCGCGCCCCCGAGGGCCAGCCCGAAGCCGATGAGGAGGAGCCCGGTCGCGGCGTCGGCGGCATGGTTGCTACCGAGGAGGAACAGGTCGGTGACGGCGATCCCGCCCATCGGCAGGACGAGGAGGCTCCACTCCTTGCCCCGGCTGTCGAGCCGGCCCGCGATCAGGGCGGCGATCATCCCCGCCACACCGGACGCGGCGAAGACGAGCCCGACGGCGACCTCGCCCGCGTGAAGTCGATCCAGGATGATCAACGGGACGACGATCGTGACCATCCCGCCGGACAGGTTCAACAGCGAGATCGAGAAGCCGAGGCCGCGCAGGGTCGGGTTCCGCCACGTGTACTGGATCCCGTGCCAGGCGTCGAGGAGCAGGCTGCCACTGGTCCCGGTGCGGGTGTCGGGGTCCGGGGCGCCGATCATCGCGACGGCCGCCGTCCCGAAGAAGAGGCCGATGAGGATGAGCGTCGTCGGCCCGCCCACGACCGATACGAGACCGGCGGCGATCGGCGGGCCGAGGATCGTCGCCACGAGGTAGCCGTTCGAATCGATCGCGTTGACGCGCTCCCAGAGCCGCTCGGGGACGATCAGCGGAAAGAGGCTCCGCAGCCCTGTCTGGCTGAGGATCGCCGTCAGCGAGCTGACGATCGTGATCGCAAACAGGACGGGGACCGAAAGGGCGTGGGCGAGAGCCAGCCCGCCGATCGCGACCAGCGCCAGCAGGGCGACGCAGTAGTCGAGGATGACGAGCCGCGTCCGACCGTGACGGTCGAGGAGGACGCCCGCGACCGGCGCGACGAGCAGGCCCGGCAGGACGCTCGCGAACGTCACCGCCCCGGTCAGGGCCGGCGAGTGGTACTCGTTCAGGGTGAAGAGGACGAGCGCGACGCCGACCATCGCCTGGGCGATCCGGCTGAGCTGCATCGACAGCAGGATCCGGCCAAGGCCGGGCACCTGGAGCAGGGCGCGGTAGGAGCGCTCGGTCCGCGGGGTCACTCGAGGATGCTACGGGGGCCGTGACGACGGCGCTGGCGCGGCTCGCCCGTTGGGCCGGAGGGGGCTTGCACGGCTCATCACAATGTCGGCATCGGCCCGACGGGCACTGTCGGATCGTGGGAGGGGTTCTGGGAGGGAGAGGGAGGAATCCGTGGCGTCTTCGACTGACTCGCGCGGCCTCGAACGGAACGCAATCGGGTTGACCGAGGTGCTGTTCCAATCCATCACCCACATGGCGCCGGCGGTCGCGACCGCGCTGTCGATCGGCCTCGCGACGACGCTCGCCGGCGGGATCACGCCGCTCGCGGTCGTGTTCGCGCTCATCGCTTGCCTATTCACCGCCTACTCCATGAGCCAGCTCGCCCGACACATGTCGTCTGCGGGCGGCATGTACACCTACGTCACGCGTGGCCTCGGCTCGTTCGTGGGCTGGCTGATGGCGTGGGCGTTCACCCTCGCTGAGCCGGTCGTCCCGGCCGCGCTGTTCGGGGCGTTCGGGTTCTTCGGCGCGTCATTCATCACCGAGCTCACCGGGTTCGCGAACGAGTGGCTCTGGCTGGTGCTGGCGGTGATCTGCGGGCTGATCGTGTGGTTGCTGACCTACCGCGGGATTCAGATCTCCACCCGCACCGGAGTCGTCCTGGGGCTGATCGAGATCGGAATCTTCCTGGTGGTCTCGGTTCTCCTGGTCATCAACGCGCCGCAGCCGATCAACGCGGCCGTGTTCATCCCACCCGACGGGAACGTCCAACCTGCATTCCAGGGCATGGTGTTCTGCATCCTCGCGTTCGTCGGCTTCGAGGCTGCGGCTCCGCTCGGCGAGGAGACCCGCGAGCCGCGCTCGACGATCCCGCGCGCGATCATCCTGTCTTGCCTGTTGATCGGGCTGTTCTACATCTTCTGCTACTACGCGGCGACGGTGTACTTCGGTCCAGACAAGATGAAGACCGACTTCCTCGGCTTCAACGAGGGCAACCCGTGGGCCGGTATGGCGAACAACATCTTGCCGACGGCCGGCGGCCTCCTGGTCACGTTCGCCATCGTCAACAGCTGCCTCGCGAACTCCAATGCCGGTGCGATCGCGTCAACCCGGTCGATCTTCTCGCTCGGCCGGGCGGGCCTGCTGCCGCGCAGCCTTGGCGCCGTCCACCCGACGTACCAGACGCCCTCCCTGGCGACGCATGTCCAGGCCATCATCGGCATCGTCCTCGCGGTCGGGCTCGGCCTGCTGTTCAACGGCTACAGCAGCGGCGGGCCGATCACCACATACGGGTTCATCGGCACGATGCTCGGACTGCTGTTCGCGGCGATGTACATCGCGGTGAACGCGGCCGCGATCGGGTACTTCCTCGGCCCGGCGCGGAGTGACTTCAACGTCCTGAAGCACGTCGTCGTGCCGATCCTCGGAATCCTCGCGATGGTCGTGGGCTTCCTGTCCGCCCTCGGCGGCGTGTCCATCCCGATCCTCGGGGTGAACCTCCCGCCGCTGCCGGAGCCGTACAACTTCGCGCCGCTCGTCGTCGGCATCTGGATGCTCATCGGATTGGTCGCCTTCTTCGTGCTCCGGGCACGCAGCCCCGAGGCAATCGGGGAGCTCGGCGCGGCCGTGGCCGAGAGCTGAGTCCGGCTGGGAGCGGACGCGCCACCTCGGCGCGCCCGCTCCCTCAGCCGCTCAGTCGAAGATCGCCAGCGGGCAGTGGGCCGTCACCACGAAGTTCGGCATGTCCACGATCTCGCTGATCCGGAGGTCGATCGCGACGCTCGTCAGCATGTAGGCGTCGACCGCGGCGATCCCGTGCTCGCGGCCGAGCCAGTCGATCATCCGCCGGACGGCATCTCGGCCGGCCTGGAGCAGATCCGGACCGATCCCGACGGTCGCGTAGCGGCGGCCGACCGGCGTCTCCGCAAGGGCTCCGGCCGCCGTCTGGAACTCGGGCGCGCCCAGATGCAGGTCCGGTCGTGCCGTCAGGCGG
>DASUPH010000188.1:0-4500 GCA_036276275.1 Candidatus Limnocylindrales bacterium | reverse complement strand
CTCGTCGAGTTGCGAGCGTTCGATGGCCTCGACGCCGACGCCATCCTTCAGATCGGCGAGGACCAGCTCGAGTCCAACAAGGCCGCCAGGATCCGGGCAGCCCGCGAGATCGACGACGGGGTCGACGAGGCGGCCGTCATCGACCGGCTGAAGCGCGAGCAGCCGGCGTCGTTCGACGAGGCGCTCGACGCGTATCGCGACGTGATGGTCCGTGCCCGCCAGCACATCATCGACCGCGACATCGCGACGGTCCCGCCCGACGAGCGGATCGAGGTCCTCGCGACCCCTGAGTACCTCCGCAACGTCCTGCCCTTTGCCGCCTACTTCGCGCCGCCGAAGTTCGATCCGCACCCGAAGGGGATCTACATCGTGACGCCGGCGGTCGGCAACGACCCGAACGCGATGCGCGAGCACAACTTCAGCGCGATCAGCAACACGAGCATCCACGAGGCGTATCCGGGTCACCACCTCCAGCTGGCGGTGGCCAATGCCCACCCCTCACTGACCCGGCTGCTCGTCGACGCCCCCGAGTTCGTCGAGGGCTGGGGCATGTATTCCGAGCAGATGATGCGCGAGCAGGGCTTCGACGACGCCCCGAACTTCCGGCTGAACATGCACACCGACGCGATCTGGCGAGCGTGTCGGATCATCCTCGACGTCCGGATGCATCGCGGCGAGATCGGCGTCGATGACGCAATCGACTTCATGGTCGCCCAGACGAGCTTCGAGGAGGCCAACGCCCGGGCCGAGGTGCGCCGCTACACCCATACCCCGACCTACCAGCTGTCGTATCTCCTCGGAAAGGTCCTGCTGCTCGGCCTCCGCGCCGACGAGCAGGCCCGGCTCGGCGACCGGTTCTCGTTGCGCGACTTCCACGACACGCTCCTCCGCAACGGGTCGATCCCGGTGAGCTTCCATCGCCGCCTTCTCCGCGAGCGGCTGGCGGGCGAGGCTGATCGCGGAACCGGGACGGGAGGCAGCGGCGGCCAGCGGGCTGCCCGGGTCTGAGGTGCAGGTCATCCCGGCGATCGACCTCGATCGCGGCCGCTCGCGGGTGGTCTTCTGGCCCGGGGCGTCGAGCGGTATCGGCTCCCCGACCGATCGGCCCGACCGGATCGCCGAAAGCTTCGTCGAACGCGGAGCCAGGCTGATCCATGTCGTCGACTTCGACGGCGCGCGGACCGGCCGGCCCTCGAACCTCGAGGCGGTCGGCGCGATCGCCTCGCGTGTCGCGATCCCGATCCAGGTGGCGGGCGGCGTCGACACCGCGGATGGAATCCGCCTGGCATTCGCCGCGGGCGCGACGCGGGTCGTCGTGTCGATGGCGGTCGCCGACGATCCCGGCGCGCTCGCGGCCGGGCTCGAGGTCGCAGGCGACTGGCTGGCGGTGGGGCTCGACCCGCGGCCCGAACGGCTGGCGGCCTATCCCTGGCGGCACGGCGACCGGCCCACCCTGGTCGGGATCGTCGCCGAGCTCGCCGATCGTGGCGTGAGCCGCTTCGTCCTGTCGCACGGCGGCAGTTCCCCGGACCTGGCGATCCTCGGTGAGCTCGCCGGCCGGCCCGCGATCGATATCCTCGTCGCCGGTGGGGCGACCGACCTCGACGGGATCCGCCGCCTGCGCGACGCCGGGATTGCGGGCATCATCCTCGGCGAGGCCCTGCTCTCCGGGGCGATCGACTTCAGCGCCGCCCTGGAGGCCGCCGCATGACCCGACCCGGCACGTTCCTCGTGCTCCTCGCCGCCGTGTTCGTCGCCGCCGCATGCGCGCCAACCGGGTCGTCGTCCGCCCCGGGGTCCGGCTTGCCGGGCTCGTCGGGCGCGGGCTCGTCCGACGCCACCGGATCGGCAGCCGCGTGTCCGACCTCGGTCCCGGCCGGCCTCCCGGCGGGCGAGAAGCGAATCGTCACGATCGAGACCGCCAAGGGCAAGATCGAGATCACGGTCGAGGCGAACCTCGCTCCGATCGCGACCGCCAACTTCGTCGCCCTCGCCTCCTGCGGCTTCTACGACGGCGTCAACTTCCACCGGCTCGTGCCGGGCTTCGTCATCCAGGGCGGCGACCCGAACGGCACCGGGAGTGGTGGCCCCGGGTACACGTTCGAGGACGAGCCCGTCGTCGGCGACTACGTTCGGGGAGCCGTGGCGATGGCCAACGGCGGACCCGACACGAACGGCAGCCAGTTCTTCATCATTCTCGACGATCTGACCGGGAGGCTCGACAAGGACTACAGCCTCTTCGGTCACGTGACGTCCGGTATGGACGTCGTCGAGGCCATTGCCGCGATGCAGAACGCTGGGCCGCCCAACAACGAGGCCATCGAGCCCGTGGCCATGGATCGCGTGACCGTGAGCACCCCGTGAGCACCCAATGACGACCAGCCAGCAGGAGGAGCGCCCATGACCAGCGCCACGATCGCCACCGAGAAGGGCGACATCGACATCGACCTGTTCACCACCGACGCCCCGAAGGCGAGCAAGAACTTTGTCGACCTCGCGAAGAAGGGCTTCTACGACGACGTCATCTTCCATCGGGTCATTCCGGGCTTCGTCGCCCAGGCCGGCGACGGGGAGCACGGCAAGAAGTCCAGCCTGAACACCGGGCGGGTCGGGACCGGCGGTCCCGGCTACAAATTCGAGGACGAGCCCGTCAAGGGCGACTACGTCCGGGGATCCCTTGCGATGGCGAACGCCGGCCCGAACACGAATGGCAGCCAGTTCTTCATCTGCCACCAGGACCTGACGGGGAAGCTGCCCAAGAACTACACCCTGTTCGGCCAGGTCACGAAGGGAATGGACGTCGTCGACGCGATCGTCTCGGCACCGCGCAACTCGAAGGATCTCCCGGTCGAGCCGGTGGCCATCACGGGAATCACGATCCGCGAAGGCTGAAATCCGGGGCGTTCCGCCTGGTGGTGTCTGTTTCGTCCGTGCAAGGAACGTTAAGGAATTTACATCGCACCGTGCATCAAAACCCTTGGCTTTCGAGCCTCGAACCGCTAACATGCACGTTGCGCTGCTGAGTCAGCCAAGCTGCCCCAGCACCAAGGTCATGGGTAGGTAGGGTCAGGGTAGTCGGTGCAGCCGACGTGATAGATGCCCTTGGCGCGTGGCGGGCGCCCCGTTCGCGGGGCTTTCACCGGGACAGCATCGAGGCCGGTTCCTTCGGGAGCCGGCCTCGAACTTTCTCCGGCGCCGCCCGGAACGGCCGATGCCCGCGTTGTCGCGTCCGCCGGTTCGCTCACGCACCTTCAGGTGCGCTCGCTCACCTGCTCGGCGGCGCCTTGGCCTCGGACAACCGGCTGACGCCTGGGTTCACGCCTGGCGCTCGCTCACCTGCTCGGCGGCGCCTGGGGTCGGTGCGGCGCGGAGGACCCTCCGCGGCGGCTCGTGGCACGATTCGGGGGTGAGCGATCGGGTCATTTCGCGGCGGGAGTTGCTGCGCGGTGCGGCGCTCGGGGGCGTCGCGCTCTTCCTCGCGGCCTGTGGCTCGACCAGCGTCAGTCCGTCGCCATCCGTCGCGAGCGCTCCATCTGCCAGCCCGACGCCGTCGTCTTCGGTCGTTCCGTCGGCCTCGGCCTCAGCCTCGCCGTCGCCTTCGTCACCGCCCGGTCTCAGCCTTCGCGAGAAGATCGCGGGTCTGATGATCGTGGGCTTCCGGGGCTCGCGGCTCGCCCAGACACCCTGGGTGCGGACTGCGCTCCGCGAGCGAGGCCTCGGTGGCGTGATCCTGTTCGATCGCGACCAGCCGACCGGTGCCCAGCGGAACATCCTGTCGCCCGCCCAGGTCAGGACCCTGGTCGCCGACCTGCGGGCGGCCGCGGGTGAGCGGAGGATCATCGTCAGCGTCGACCAGGAGGGCGGGCTCGTCACCCGCCTGTCGCCGGCCCACGGCTTCCCGCCGTTCGCGTCCGAAGCGGACATCGGCCGCGGAACGGTTGCCGGGGCGCGGACCTGGGCCCGCGGCATCGCCAGGACGCTGGCGTCGGCCGGGATCAACCTGAACTTCGCGCCGGTCGTGGACCTCGACGTCAACCCGAAGAGCCCGGCGATCGGCGCCCTCGACCGATCGTTCTCGGCGGATCCGGCCATCGTCGTCGAGATGGCGACCGCGGAGATCGAGGCGCATCGGGCCGCCGGGGTGCGGACGACTCTCAAGCACTTCCCGGGGATCGGCAGCTCGACCACCAACACCGACTTCGGCGTCGCCGACGTCACGAAGACCTGGAAGCCGATCGAGCTGGAGCCGTTCCTTCAGCTCACCAAAGCCGGCACGGCCGATCTCGTCATGGCCGGCCACGTCGTCAACGGTCAGCTGGACCCGGACCACCCGGCGTCGCTGTCGAAGGCGGTCGTGACGGATGTGCTCCGCGGTCAGCTTGGATGGACAGGGCCCGTCGTCACGGACGACCTCCAGGCGGCGGCCATCGTCAAGGCGTTCGGCCTCGACGAAGCGGTCGTCCTCGCCCTCGAGGCCGGCAACGACCTGCTCCTGTTCGC
>DASUPH010000187.1:0-5253 GCA_036276275.1 Candidatus Limnocylindrales bacterium | reverse complement strand
CCCAGGTCCACGAAGAACGAGATCCGATCGTATGTGTGCCACGCGAACCAGACCGCGAGCAGGACGGTGCCCACCCGCCGGACGCCCGGGGCCAATCCAGGGACGCCCTGTTCGATCTGGAGGCGAGTCCGCCAACCTGCGGAGGGAGGTACCCCGAAGCGACGCACGGAGATGATGCTGCGCGGGCCTCGTGTCCCGGTCAATCCGGGAAGCCCGGACTTGACCGCTTCGGGCTGGGCGGTTGTGGTCCCGCGGAACAGTCGGCTGGGCTGGTGCGTCTCACATCCTGACGCCGGGCGATCACTGGCAGGCTGAATCGATCGCCCGGCGTCGCCATGCCCGCTCAGGCCGGCGGCGGTTCGCCCCCGGGCCGCGCGAATCGGCCGGCCGGCGGGCGCCAGATCGCGAACGTCGCGAGCAGCCGATCGATGTCGTCGTCCACGAGGAGCAGCCGCCGGTGGCGCTCCGCCACGAAGCCCTCGGCTGCGGCATGGTCGAGGAACGCCTCGAGCCCGGCGAAGTAGCCGCCGACGTCGAGCAGCCCGATCGGCTTGGCGTGAAGGTCGAGCTGGGCCCACGACAGGACCTCGGCCAGCTCCTCGAGCGTCCCGAGCCCACCCGGCAGGGCAATGAACCCGTCGGACAGCTCCGCCATCACGGCCTTCCGCTCGTGGAGCGTGTCCACGATCCGGAGCTCGCTGACGCCGTCGTGAGCCAGCTCGCGGTCGACGAGGCCGCGCGGGATGACGCCGACGACGCGGCCGCCGGCGGCCAGGGCCGCATCGGCGACGGTGCCCATCAGCCCGAGACGGCCACCGCCGTAGACGAGCTGGATCCCGCCTCGAGCGAGCCGCTCCCCGACGGCGGCCGCGGCGGCCGCGTAGCGCGGGTCGTTGCCGCGGCTCGCGCCGCAGAAGACGCAGATCGAGCGGAGATCGGGCGTCGGCGGCACCTCCGACGCCATGTCAGAACCCGAGCTCACGCAGGATCGGCGTCAGCCGCCGGGCCGCCCGACCGCGATGCGAGACCGCGTGCTTCTCGGCCGCCGGCCACTGCCCGAACGTCCGGCCGCCGGGCGGCTCACCCTCGGGCTCGAAGATCGGGTCGTAGCCGAAACCGCCGGTCCCGCGCGGCTGGGCCGCGATCCGACCACGGCTGGTGCCGCGAACGGTTCGGATCGGGACGGCGTCGGTCGGACTCGCGCCGGTCTCGGGCACCGCCAGCGCGAGGACGCAGACATACCGCGCGCCGCGGCGCGCGGGCGGGAGCCCGACCAGCGCGTCGAGCAGCTTCGCATTGTTGTCGGCGTCGGTCGCGTTCGGTCCGGCGTAGCGCTTCGTCCGGACGCCCGGCCCGCCGACGAGCGCGTCGACCTCGAGGCCCGAATCGTCGGCGATCGTCGGCAGACCGGTCCGTCGGGCCCCGAAGCGGGCCTTGATCCGGGCGTTCGTCTCGAAGGTCGTCCCCGTCTCCTCCGGATCGGCGTCGACGCCGAGGTCCGCGAAGCTGACGAGCTCCGCCCGATCCAGCCGGAGCAGGTCGCGCAACTCGGCCAGCTTGTGAGCCGAGTGGGTGGCGACGAGCAGGCGAGGCCGATCGGTCATGTCCGCCGGCCGCTCGGGCCTGGGGCGACCGAACGGAGGGAGGAACCAGGCCCCGGTCGCGGTTCTGGGCGCCCCGTGGCCCAAACCGGAAAGGAGCTGGACCGCATCGGGCTTCCTCCGATCGTTCGGTCGTGGAGCGCCCGGACGGCCGCGGGGCGCGCGCCGGAGACCTCGATCACCGCTTGACGGTGGCGAGGATCTCGGTCTGGGCGGCGAACAGCTGCTCCAGCCCGGAGCTGGCCAGGTCCATCAGGCCGTCCATCGCCGCCCGATCGAACGGCTTGCCCTCGGCCGTGCCCTGGACCTCGACGAAGGTGCCCGCGTCGGTCCCGACGACGTTGAAGTCGACGTCGGCCCGCGAATCCTCGCTGTAGTCGAGATCGAGCAGGGGGCCGCCGTCGACGAGGCCGACGCTGATCGCCGCGACCTTGGCGACGAGGTGGCGGTCCATCCCGTACGTGATCATCGCCGCGGCCAGCGCGACGTAGCCGCCCGTGATCGAGGCGGTCCGGGTCCCGCCGTCCGCCTGGAGGACGTCGCAGTCGACGGTGATCGTCCGCTCGCCGAGCTTCGTCAGGTCGACCGCATCCCGAAGCGACCGCCCGATCAGTCGCTGGATCTCGTGGGTCCGGCCGCCCAGCTTGCCCTTGACCGACTCGCGATCGGTCCGCTCGGCCGTCGCCCGCGGCAGCATCGAGTATTCCGCCGTAACCCAGCCGCTGCCCTTGCCGCGGAGATGTGGCGGAACGCGGTCGGCGACCGTGGCCGCACACAGGACCTGGGTATCGCCGAAGCGGATGATGCACGAGCCCTCGGCCCACTTCTGGACGCCGAGGGTGAAGCTGACGGGCCGGAGCTGAGTCGCGACCCGACCGTCGGCGCGGACCTGGGGGCGGTTGCCGATCATCGGGCGGTCTCCTTCGCTGCGGCCGTGACAGCCGCCTTCTCTTCGGCCTTGGCCGCGTCCCAGAGCGCGTCGAGCTCCTCGAACGAGAGGTCGCGCAGCGCGACGTCTCGGTCGGCGGCCTGGCGTTCCACGCTGGCGAAGCGGCGACGGAACTTGTCGTTGGCGGCGCGCAGGGCGGCCTCGGCCTCGATCCCCTGCCAGCGGGCGACGTTGACGAGGACGAACAGGAGGTCGCCGTACTCCTCAGCCTGCTCGGCGGGCGTCGCGGCCGCCCGGAGCTCGGCCAGCTCCTCGTGGACCTTCTCGAGCACGCCGTCGACGTTCGGCCACTCGTAGCCGATGTTGGCCGCCCGCTCCTGGATCTCCTGGCTGGCGGCGAGCGCGGGCAGGATCCGGCTGACGCCGTCGAGGGCGCCCTTGGGAGGCTTCGCGGCGTCGCTCTCGACAACGTCCTTTCGCTCCTCGGCCTTGATCCGTTCCCACTGGCGGTTGACGTCGGACGCGGTTCGCGCCTCGGCGTCGCCAAAGACGTGCGGGTGGCGACGGACGATCTTCGCCGCGATCGCGGCGTTGACGTCGGTGAGGTCGAAGACGCCCTCCTCGGCGGCCAGCTGGGCATGAAGGACGACCTGGAGGAGGAGATCCCCCAGCTCGTCGGCGAGGGCCGGCGTCGCGCCAGCGCCGAGCGCGTCGTAGACCTCGTAGGCCTCCTCGAGGAGGTGGTTGCGGAGCGTCTCGTGGGTCTGTTCCCGGTCCCACGGGCAGCCGTCGGGCCGGCGCAGCCGTTCGGAGATCCAGGCCATCGCCCACGGGCTGGCAACCGCCCGCTCGGCGGCCACCGGTCCGAGGTACAGCGGTGCCGCGAGAGCGTCCGGGTGAAGCTCGCCGATCGTCGTCGGCTCGCTGGCGCCGAACCGGCCGACCGGATGATCGGCAGGGTAGAGCCGGCGAAGGACCGTCAGCGGATCGTCACTTCCCGGACCGTGCCGGCCTGGCAGCGCCCTGGGGGCTTCGGCGGCGGACGCACGAAGCGTCGCCAGCGGGACGATCAGGGCCGGTCGCGACGGCTCGAGCGGCGTCCCGACGAGCCGCTCGGCGGCGACGACCTGGAGCCCGGCCGAGAGGTCGAGACCCCAGCGGAGGCGGGCCTCGGCGACGAGCGCGTCGAGCACGTCACGCCCTACGCGTCGAGGAGCTCGCGGGTGATCTTCGCGGCATCCTTCTTCGCCTTGTACCAGTTGCTGAACGCATTCGCCTTGATCGTCACCACCTGGTCGGCGTCCGGCGCGGCAGTCTTGTCCTCGAGGACCTTGAAGAGGTAGAGGCCGTCCGTGGGGATGTCGACGATCTCGCTGAGGCCGCCCGCCGGAGCGGCGAAGATCGCGGCGGTCAGGCGGTCGTCGAGCTGGCCCTTGGCGACCCAGCCGATCTCGCCACCCTTGCCGGCCTTGGGGCCTTCCGAGAAGTCGCGTGCGAGCTGGCCGAAGTCGGCGCCGGCGGCCGCCGCCTGATCCTTCAGCTTCTTCATCTCGTCGGCGTCCGGGGGGAAATACATGATCTGGACGACGTGCCAGCCGAACGCGCTGCGGAACGGCGGGAGCAGGTCGCCCGGCTTCAGACCTTCCTTGAAGATCTGGGCGGCAAACGCCTCGTCGATCTGGGTCGTCGGGTCGAAGTAGGGCAGCTTGCCGCCGGTTCCGTCGTCGCCGAGGTCCTGGGTCTCGTCACTCTCCTTGCGGGCGAGGATATCGAACTGCTTCGGATCGGCCTTGATCGCGTCGTACGCCTTCTGTGCGCCGAGTTGGGCTTCGGTCCATGTCGGGTCGTCCGACGGCAGGGCACCCGCGCCCTGGGCGTCGTCCTTCGGCGAATACAGGACGTGGCGGACCTTGACCGACTTCTCCGGCGGCGGCGTCTGCGCCGCGGCGATGAAGATCTCGGCGACCCGTCGCTGGGGCCCGGCCTTCGAGGCATCGGCGACGGCCCGGTCATCGAGAGCCTGGTGGACCGCCTCGCTCTCGATCGCCGCCCGGTAGGCGGCCGTGGTGACCTTCGCGTCGGCCATCTTCTGTTCCCACGCGGCGTCGACCTGCGCGGCCGCGATCTCCGTCACGCGGCCGATCCGGTAGATGCCCTCCGTCCCCTCGATGACGTCGGTCACCCCGTTGAGGTCGAGCTTGAAGACCGCGGTAAGCCAGTTGGCGTCCTCGGAGGCATCGGCGTCCAGCCACGCGAGATCGCCGCCACTCGCCTTCGACGGGTCCGTCGACACCGCCTTGGCGACGTCCTCCCAGGTCTTGGCCCCGCTCTTGATCTGGGCCAGGGCGTCCTCGAGCGTCTTCTTCGCCGCCGCCTTCTGGGCGTCGGTCGGGTCCGTCTTGCCGGTGTCGACGGCCGGCTTGACGGCGATCACCCAGGCGTGACGCTCCTCCTTGCGGGTCTTCTCCTCCAGGATCCGCTTGTCGATCTCGGCGGCCGGGATCGTGATCCCGGCCTCCTGGGCCAGCCGCGCCTGGATCCGGGTGTCGATGAGCTTCTCGAGGATGCCCGGCACGAACGTCTGCTGGTCGAGGGCCGTGCTGATCTGCTGGATCCTGGACTGCGCCTGGGCCTGGGTGAGGCGGCCGGCGACGACCTCCGCCTGGATCCTGGTCGACTGCTGCTGCAACCGCCAGCCCTCGACCAGCGCCCGTTCCGCGAACTCGTCCTTGGTGACCGCCTGGCCGTCGACCGTCGCGGCGG
>DASUPH010000186.1:0-2112 GCA_036276275.1 Candidatus Limnocylindrales bacterium | reverse complement strand
GCCCCGCCCGATCGCCCGGCGCGCCGCGCGGCGCACGCATGACCGCGGACGAGCGACGCGAGGCCATCGTCGCGGCCGCGACCGAGGAGTTCGCGACCGGCGGCCTTGTCGGCGCGTCGACCGAGGCGATCGCGCGCAGGGTCGGCGTCTCGCAGCCCTACGTCTTCCAGCTGTTCGGGACGAAGAAGGACCTGTTCCTCGCGGTCGTCGGCAGCTGCTTCGCGCGGATCATCCTCACCTTCGAGGACGCCGCCGCCCGCTGGACGCCCGAGTCCCAGGACTGCGATACACGTCTCGGGGCGATGGGCCTCGCGTACAAGCGGCTCGTCGCCGACCGGACGCTCCTCCTCATGCAGCTCCAGTCCTACGCCGCATGCTCCGATCCGGACGTCCGGACTGCCGTCCGCGAGGGCTGGGGTCGTCTCTACCGCCGCGTGTCAGACGTGTCCGGCGCCTCGCGCGACGACATCCACCGGTTCTTCGCCGAGGGCATGCTCCTCAACCTCGGCGCGGCCGTGGGCCTTCCTGGCGAGGCCAGGCACTGGACCCTCGAGATGTTCGAGGAGGGCGCCTCCTAGCGATCGCCGAAACCGACCCCCCTTTTTTCTGCGTAGTACTTAGTAACTACTAACAAACAAGGAGACCGAGCGATATGCCCCGCCCCACCCGCGTCATCTGGACCTTCGCGATCAGCTCGATCGCCCTCTTCATGGCCGCGCTCGACAACCTCGTCGTCACGACCGCCCTCCCGGTGATCCGGGCGAGCTTCCAGGCCAACCTGTCCGAGCTCGAGTGGATCGTCAACGCCTACACCCTGACCTTCGCCGTCCTGCTCCTGACGGGCGCCGCGCTCGGCGACCGGTTCGGCCGGAAGCGGCTGTTCATCATCGGCCTGGCGATCTTCATCGGCGGATCGGCGATGGCCGCGCTGTCCTCGGACGTCACCACGCTGATCGTCGCCCGCGCCATCCAGGGCCTCGGCGGCGCGATCCTGACCCCATTGAGCCTGACGATCCTTTCGGCCGCCGTGCCACCCGAGCGACGCGCCGTCGCCCTCGGCGCGTGGGGCGGGATCGCCGGCCTCGCGATCGCCATCGGCCCGGTCGTCGGCGGGGCGATCGCCGAGGGCCTCGCCTGGCAGTGGATCTTCTGGATCAACGTCCCGATCGGCCTCGTCGTGATCCCGCTCGCCTACCTCCGCCTGACGGAGACGCGTGGCCCGTCGACCCGGCTCGACCTGCCCGGCCTCGGGCTCGCCAGCGGCGGCCTGCTTGCCGTCGTGTGGGGTCTCGTCCGGGCGAATGAGCTCGGCTGGACCAGCCCGACGATCGTCGCCTCGTTCGCCGTCGGCGTCTTTCTCCTCGCGGGCTTCGTCGCCTGGGAGGCACGGAGTGCCGAGCCGATGCTCCCCCTCCGCCTCTTCCGCAGCCGCACGTTCACGGCCGCGAACATCGTCGCGATGCTGATGTCCTTCGGGATGTTCGGCTCGATCTTCCTGCTCGCCCAGTTCTTCCAGGTCGTCCAGCACTACAGCCCGCTGCAGGCCGGTCTCCGGACCCTGCCGTGGACGATCATGCCGATCTTCGTCGCTCCTCTCGCCGGTCTCGTGTCCTCGCGAACCGGGACGCGGCCGCTCCTCGTCCTCGGGATGAGCCTCATGGCGATCGCCCTCGCCTGGCTGTCGGTCGTGTCCACGCCCACGGTCGACTATCTCGTCCTCGTGCCGGCGTTCATCGTGGCCGGCATCGGGATGGGCCTCTTCTTCGCCCCGATCGCCAACGTCGTCCTCTCGGCGGTCCGGCCCGAGGAGGAGGGCAAGGCATCCGGCGCCAACAACGCGATCCGGGAACTCGGTGGCGTCTTCGGGGTCGCCGTCCTCGCCTCGGTCTTCGCCTCGAACGGGTCATACGAAACCGGTCAGGCCTTCGTCGACGGGCTCGTCCCGGCGATGCAGGTCGGGGCGGTGGTCGTCGCGGTCGGCGCCCTGGCGGCGCTGGCGCTCGGCGGCCGGACTCGAACGGTCACCGAGGAGAGCGGGGCCTTCGATGCCTTCCCGGAGACGGGGGCGGCGACCGCGTAGCCCCATTCGCCTTCGCTCCATGGATCGGCGGC
>DASUPH010000185.1:0-2332 GCA_036276275.1 Candidatus Limnocylindrales bacterium | reverse complement strand
CGCGCCACCAGGCCCTCCCGCTCGATGATGTCGAGGTTGGCCATCGCCGCGGCTGCGGCGCCGGCGTGGCCGGAATACGTGTAGCCGTGGCGGAACACCGCGCCCGGGACGTCGTCGTCCCAGAACGGCGCCCGGACCCGCTCCCCGACGAGGACCCCGCCCAACGGCACGTAGCCCGACGAGACACCCTTCGCGAACGTGATCATGTCGGGCTCGATCCCGTAGCGGGTCGTCGCCCACATTGCCCCGGTCCGGCCGAACCCGGTGATCACCTCGTCGGCGATCAGAAGAATCTCGTTGTCGTGGCAGAGGCGCGAGACCTCCGGCCAGTAGTGGTCCTCGGGCGGGTAGACGCCGCCCGCCCCGATCACGGGCTCCCCGATGAACGCCGCAATCTCGCCGGCACGCTCCGAGAACAGCGCCCCGAGGGTCTCGACGTCCATCGCCCCGACGTTGATCACCTCGTCGATGAAGTTGCCGCCGTAGCCCGTCTTCATCGGCCCGATGCCGACCAGGGACGTCCCCCACCCGTGCATCCCGTGATAGCCGAACTCGCGGGACACGATGATCCGCTTCTCCGGGCGGCCGACGACATCCCAGTAGCGGCGGGCGAGCTTCGCGGCCGTGTCGACCGCGTCCGAGCCGCCCGAGCCGAGGAAGACGACGGCATTCGGGATCGGGGCGAGGTCGGCCAGGCGCTCGGCAAGGGCCACCGACGGCTCGGACGTGTAGGCCCCGAACGACGAGTAGGCCGGCAGCCGCACGAGCTGCTCGGCGACAGCCTCGGCGATCTCGCGCCGGCCGTAGCCGACGTTGCAGTACCAGAGGGCGGCGGTCGCGTCGAGATAGCGGTTGCCGGCCGTGTCCTCGATCCAGACTCCGTCGCCGGACCGGATGACGACCTCCGCGCCCGCGACCGTGTGCATGTCGGCGAAGCCGTGCCAGAACCTGCTCATTCGACTCCTCGGGGCATCGGGACGGGGGGCGACTCGGCCGGGATGGGCTCCAGGCGATGGTAGACGCCGACCGCCGCGATGTGGCGACCCGCTGCGCGGTACATGAGATTCGCCGGAAATGGTTGCTGCGACCAGGTCGCCCGGATGACGGCGTCGCGCTCCGGGCCGGGCTCGAGCTTGACGACCGCGAACTTCGACCCCAGCGCGCCGGCCGGCTCGATCTCCACGACGCCTGCCGCCTCGACGTTGCGAACCCACTTGGCCGAGCCGTTCGGGTGGCCGATGTACCAGCGGCCGCCGACGTCCAGGATCGTCACCAGGGTCCGCCTCGGTCGCCCGCTGCGGCGGCCGACGTACCGGAGCTGAACGACGCCGTCGAGGCCGGGCGAGCCTCCCGCCACCCACGACCGGATCAGCGGGTCGATCAGCCGCAAGCCGCGGTACATGACCCGGAACGCGACCGACCAGGCGGCGGAGCGCCGGGCCGGAAGGCCCGGCAAGGGCGGAAGAGGCGGTTGCGTCACGCGCCGCGCCGACGCGCCGCAGGGCGAGGGATCGCTCGCGGATCGAGATGTGCCGCCTGCTCCTCGAGCGACTCGATGCCCGCGATCCGGGCTGCATCCGCGACGATCGCGAGCCGGGCAAGCGCCTCGGCCCGGGACAACCCCACCAACGATGAGGCGTTGGCCAGCCCGACCCTCTCCCGGCCACGGCCATTCGACGATGCCGCGTACTGGGCGGCCCAGACGAGGACCTCACGACTCTTGTCGGCGGTCGCTCCCGCTGAGATCGCGCCACAGACGATCCCTCGATCACCCGGCGCCGCCGTGATCAGCCGCCAGTTGTCGGGGCCCGCGATCAGGTCGAACGCGTAGCTCGCGTACGGCAGGTCGAAGAAGGTCGCTGGACCCGCCGCTTCGAGGCTGCCGCCGGTCAGGGCGAGGGACAGGTGGATGCCGTCGATCCCATCCGTCAAGCGCCGATGGGCATCGACGAATCGGCGCCGCTCGCCGTCGATCACGGTGATCGCCAACGCATCGAACTCGTCGATCTCGACCAATGGGCAGCCCGCGTCGGCGAGGGCGGCAATCGTCGGGCGGAGGGCCTCGGCCCAGGCCGCCGCGGACCGATCGCCGCCACCGCCGCCGACGCCCGTGCCCGCGCGTCCGGCCGAATACGGCCCCGGCAGCACCTGCTTGACGGGAAGCGCCGACGCAGCCGCGGCACGCTGCCAAGCGTCGGCCACTACGGCCGGGTCGGGCGGCCACGTCAGGTTGAGCGGCTCCCCGGCTGCCAGGAGCTCGACGCCCGCGGCTTCGAGGTCGGCCAGGTTGGCGCGCGTGCGCTCCTCCCCGGGCGCCGTCGCGCGATCCGGA
>DASUPH010000184.1:0-3214 GCA_036276275.1 Candidatus Limnocylindrales bacterium | reverse complement strand
CCACGGCGTCCTGATGGTCGCCGACGAGGTCATGGCCGGTTTCGGCCGGACCGGGAAGTGGTTCGCGATCCAGCACTGGGACACGGTCCCGGACCTGATGACGATGGCCAAGGGCCTGACGTCGTCGTACCTGCCGCTCGGCGCTGTCGCGATGAATCACAAGATCGCGAAGCACTTCGACGCGAACTTCTACTACGGCGGCCTGACGTATTCGAGCCACGCCGTCTCGTGTGCCGCTGCGCTGGCGAACATCGGCGTCTACGAGGAGGACGGCCTGATCGAGAACGCCGCCCGCCTGGGCCCGGTGATGCGGCGCCACCACGAGGAGCTCGCGGCGAAGCACCCCTCGGTCGGGGCCCATCGCAACCTCGGGCTGTTCGGGATCCTCGACCTGGTCCGGTCGCGGGAGCCATGGACGCCCCTGACCCCGTTCAACGGCACCAGCGACGAGATGAAGGCGATCGGCAAGTTCTTCCGCCAGAACGGTCTCTACACGATGATCGCGAACAACTCGATCCACACGAACCCACCGCTGTGCATCACCGAGGAGCAGCTCGCGGAGGGCTTCGCGATCATCGACGGCGCCCTGGACATCGCCGACCAGGCGGTGACGGGCTAGTCGATGGCGACCGCCGCCGCGACCCCGCGCGGGCGGTCCGCTGCCAGCTCGGAACGACCGTCAGCCGGCCGCCGCCGGCGCGCCCTGACGTGGGTCGTCCTGGTCGTGGCGGTCCTGATCGCCTGGGAGGGCTTGAAGTTCCTTGGCGGGACGCCGTGGCGGGCTCCGGGCGCGATCCCCGGCTCGGGCAGCCCGGTTCTCTGGAACCCGCCCTTTCGCTGGCCGTTCGTCAACGACCTGAACCTGCCGCATGTCTGGAACATCGGGCTCGCGTTCCTCGACCCGTGGCAGCGTGGCGCGGATCGCAACGTCGCCCAGTTCCTGTTCGACGCGGCCCTCTACACGTGGCGGGAAGCCGCGCTGGGTTTCCTCCTCGGCGGCGCGATCGGGCTGCTCCTGGCGACGGTCTTCGTCCACTCCCGGCTCCTCGAGCGGGCCCTCGTCCCCTACGTCGTCGCCAGCCAGACGGTGCCGATCATCGCGCTCGCCCCGCTGATCGTCTTTGCCTTCGGGGCGAACGTGGCCTCGGTTGTCGCCATTGCCACGTACCTGACGTTCTTCCCGGTGACGATCGCGATGATCCGCGGCCTTCGCTCGTTCGATCCGCGGGCCATGGAGCTGATGCGCTCGTACGCGTCGACGCCGTGGCACGTGTACCGCCACCTTCGCCTGCCGGCATCGCTGCCGTACCTGTTCACCGCGTTGAAGATCGCGGCGACGGCCAGCATCGTCGGCGCCATCATCGGCGAAGGGCCGGGCGGGATCGCCGATGGCCTCGGCCGGGTGATCATCACCTACAACCAGTACTACATCACCGGCCCGGAGAAGCTGTGGGCCTCGATCATTGCCGCCGGGGCCCTTGGCGTGACCTTCTACCTGATCGTCCGGGCGGTCGAGGTCGCGGTCCTTCGCGGTCGCCCCGGCGCCGCTGAAGGCTGACCGACAACATGACAGGAGATCGCAGCCGATGACCGAACAGCACCCGACGGGGCCCGTCGTCCGGATCGCAGGCGTCGACAAGACCTTCAGCCGCGGCGATCAGGTCGTCACGCGGGCCCTGGAGGGGATCGACCTCGAGGTCCAGCGAGGCGAGTTCATCTCGCTCATCGGACCGTCGGGCTGCGGCAAGTCGACGCTCCTGCGCATCGTCGGCGACCTGACGGCGCCGAGCGCCGGGACCGTGACCGTCAACGGCAAGACGGCCGCGGAGGCCCGTCGTGACCGCGACTACGGCATGGTCTTCCAGGCGCCCGTCCTGTTCGACTGGCGGACCGTGCAGGACAACGTCGAGCTGCCTCTCGAGATCCTCGGTTGGAAGGCGGACCGCCGGACGGCCCGAGCCCGCGAGATGCTGGAGCTGGTCGAGCTCGGCGACTTCGTCCGGCATCACCCGTTCCAGCTCTCGGGCGGGATGCAGCAGCGGGTGGCAATCGCGCGGGCGCTCGCCTTCGCGCCGGCGATCCTGCTGATGGATGAGCCGTTCGGGGCGCTCGACGAGATGACCCGCGAGCGGATGAACAGCGAGGTCCTCCGGATCTGGGAGCAGACCGGAACCACGATCCTGTTCGTGACGCATTCGATCCCGGAGGCCGTCTTCCTGTCTTCGCGGGTCGTGGTGATGAGCCCTCGTCCCGGCCGGATCACCACGGTGATCGACGTCGATCTCCCGCGGCCGCGGAACGAGGACACCCGCGAGACGCGTCGTTACTTCGAGCTCGTCACCGCAGTTCGGGAGGCACTCCGGTCCGGCGGCGGGAGCCTCGACGACTCGGGCACGATCGACGCCGATTCATCGCTCGAGCGGACGACCGCCGAGGGCCCGGTCGGGTGAGCGTCGCGACCGGCCGCGTGTCGCGCTCGCCGGCGAGCCGCGCCCGACCTCCGGGCCGGGCGATCCCGGCCCGGACCGCCCGGACCATCCGTTTCTACCACCCGGCGCTCCTCGTCTTCGTCGGTGGGATCGTCGGCTGGGAGCTGTTCCTCACCGTGATGAACATCCAGTCCTTCCTCCTGCCGAAGCCCTCGGCGATCCTCGCTGCCCTCCAGGCAAATTGGTCCGGCGGGCGCTTCCCGCTCCTGCCATCCGCGATCGCGACCCTCCAGGAAGCATTGCTGGGGCTGGCGATCGGGACGGTGGCCGGGGTCGCGGTCGCGTTCGCCTCCGCCCGCTGGGTCACGGCCCGGGGGATCCTCCTGCCGCTCGCGGTTGCGGCCAACGCCGTCCCGATCATCGCCTTCGCCCCCCTCCTCAACAACTGGTTCGGGCTGCTCAACCCCCTGAGCAAGGCGCTGATGGCCGCGGTCCTCGTCTTCTTCCCGGTCATGGCCAACGTGACTCGCGGCCTCGTCCAGGTCGAGCCTGGCGCGCTGGAGCTGATGCGATCGTACGCAGCCAGCGAGTGGACGATCCTGCGCAAGGTCCGGATCCCGAACGCCCTCCCGTACTTCTTCACGGCGATGAAGGTCGCGACGACCCTCAGTCTGATCGGGGCGATCGTCGGCGAGTACTTCGGCGGGGCCAACTCCGTCCTCGGCCGGCTGATCGTGAACAGCGCCAGCGCCCTGAAGTTCGACATCACCTGGGCCGCGATCCTG
>DASUPH010000183.1:0-2301 GCA_036276275.1 Candidatus Limnocylindrales bacterium | reverse complement strand
CGGTCTGGCTCGCCGGCCGGCCGGTCCCCGCCGCCGACGCCGAGGTCGTGCGGGCCGTGCTCGACGCGATCGCGGTCGAGCACCCCGAGCGCGACCAGCTGCTCGACTTCTGCCGGGCCGAGCTCGGCCGGATCGAGGCGTTCTGCCGGGAGATCGACCTCGTCGGGCTGGCCGAGGAGCCGCTCGAGATCGGCTGGACGCCGGTGTTCCTGCGGGCGTTCGGCGGGGCGATGCTCAGCTCGCCCGGGCCGCTCGATCGCGGCCAGAAGGCGATCTTCTCGATCACGCCGATCCCCGACGACTGGACGCCGGAGCAGGCCGAGTCGTCGCTGCGCGAGGACAACGCCCGGATGCTGCGCCTCCTGACGATCCACGAGGCGGTGCCCGGCCACTACCTCCAGGGCGTCTACGCCAACCGCCGCGCCTCGATGGCCCGGGCCCTCTTCGGGAGCGGGGTCTATG
Organism: Candidatus Limnocylindrales bacterium; assembly: GCA_036276275.1. GTDB lineage: Bacteria > Chloroflexota > Limnocylindria > Limnocylindrales > CSP1-4 > CF-46. The sequence goes on along the minus strand of DASUPH010000183.1, from coordinate 1,839 downwards.
CCGAGGGCTGGGCCGTGTATGTCACGCAGGTGATGATGGACGTGGGCTACGGTCGCGACGATCCCGCCCTGCTGCTCACCCATTGGAAGTACTACCTGCGGGCGATCGTCAACGCCCTCATCGACGTCGGCATCCACACGGCCGACATGACCGAGGACGAGGCCGTCGGGCTCATGATCGAGGGCGCGTTCCAGGAGGAGGCCCAGGCCCGGGCGAAGTTCAACCGGGCCCGCCTCTCGTCGACCCAGCTCTCGACGTACTTCGTCGGGTCGCTCGGGTTCCGGGACCTCGAGCTCGAGGTTCGCCGGCGCAGGGCGGCGGTGGCCGCGGCCGGGGCGGAGTCCGGCGACGCCTCCGGCCCAGGACCGGGCTCCGAGTTGGTCGCGGAGCCGCGGATCGCCGGCGGGTTCGGCGAGACGCCGGGTTTCGCCTACCGGGACCACCTCGAGGCCTGCCTCGTCCACGGTGCGCCGCCGTTGCCGCTCCTCCGCCGGCTCGTCCTCGGCTGAGCTCCAGCCTCGCCGACCGGGGTTGCCACCGGTCCGGAGGCGCTGCCGTCAGGTCGCGCGGGGCCGCGGGGGGCGTGGGCCCTTGGGCCCGCGTGCCGCGCGCGTCGCCGTCGCCGGCGCTCGCCTCGGACGGGTCGAGACCACGCCATCCGCCCCCGTGGCATCGGCCGCGACATCCGGCTCCGGCACCTCGATCGCCGCGCGGGTGCGGGCGATCTCGGCGTCGTCGAGACCGAGCCGGCGCAGGACATCCGCCAGCCGCAGCTCGTCGAACCGGGCCCGCCCGAGCGGACGGAGCAGGACGGCCGCCCGCACGGCGCGATCCGTCGAAGCCGACGCGCCCGGCTCCGGCGCCCGCAGCTTCGGCGCCGGCGCGTCGGGGATGCCGACGGCCGCCGCGACGTCCTTCCAGCCGGCCGCGACGTCCGCTCCGGGGGCGAGGAGGCTTGCGACCGCGTCGTGGACCGGCCGCAGGCGAACGGCGGCGAGGGCATCGTCGAGGGATGCGATCCACCCGTCGCCGATCTCGGCGGCGAGCGCCTCCCACGGGGCATCGGTCGTCGAGACGACCTCGGCGATGTCGAGGATGACGAGACGGCCGTACGCGTCGAGCCGGACATGGAGCCCCAGCTCACGGATCTCCCGGACGGACCGCAGGGCCTCCATGCCCGACCTCCCGTCGCGGAGGCGCAGCCAGCTGCCCGCACCGCCACGCAGGTCGAGGGCGGCGGCCAGCGTGTCGCGCTCCATCGTCTTCGACCCGTCGGCGGCCTTGACGGCGAACGGGATCGAATCGCGGATCCAGCCGTCGGCCGCGCCGAATTTGTTGTGATAGACGATCAGCGATCGGTCGCCGCCTCGTCCGTTCGAATAGGCGAACACGTCCTCGAGGAGCTCGCCGCCATCGGCGACGACGTCGTACAGCCGAAAGTCGGCCGAGCTCGCGAACCGCCGCCGTTCGCGGAGGAGCGGCACGATCTGCGCCTCGAAATGCTCGATGAGCCCGGCGTTCGGTTGCTCGTCGAGCCGAGCTCGCTGGAACTCCATCCCGTACTTCTCGGTGAAGCCCTCGATCTGGCCGTGGCCGATCATCGGCAGCCCGGGCATCGTCGCGAGCAGCGTCGCCGCACCGAAGTACTTGTCGCCCGTGTCGAACTGCTCGATCGCCGTCTCCTCGTCGGGGTTCGTCAGGAAGTTGACGTAGCGGCCCAGGATCGCCGGATCGAACTCGACCGTGTCCCCGATCACCTTCCGATAGCCGGCGTTGTTCTCGTCCCGGATCATGTGCATGAAGGCGCTGTTGTAGACCCGATGCATCCCGAGGGATCGG
>DASUPH010000182.1:0-4502 GCA_036276275.1 Candidatus Limnocylindrales bacterium | reverse complement strand
GATCGCGCGGCCGGCGCGACCCGGTCGGCCGCCCTCGCCCCGGCGCGCCCGAGCGGCCCGCGCGACGTCCGGGTCGCTCGTCATGCGCTCGACGAAGTCGGCCAGCTGGCGCATCCCGTCGACGTTGTGGCAGTAGTCGATGACGACCCGGATCCCGTTGACGTCGAGGAGGTTGAGCCGGCCCGGCGCCTGGAAGAACGACGTCGAGAAGGTCCGGAGGCCCTGGCGGATGTCATGGAGGTGGGCCCCGGCGGCCCACGCGGCCGCGGCGGCAGCAAGGGCGTTGGCCACGTTCATCCGGGCCCGTCCGCCGAACGTTGCCGGGATCAGGTGGGTGTACAGCACCGGCATCGTCCGCGGGCCGTGGCGGAGGACGATCAGCTCCCCTTCCGGACCCGGCTGGAGCACGAACGCCGCGTTGCCGCGGGAGGCGTGGCCGTCGACGCGGTCGAAGCCGTCCTCGCCCTTCTGGGTCGCCATGCTGAACAGGACGACGCGGCCCGCGCAGTGGCGGCCCATCCGGTAGACGTGGCCGTCGTCGGCGTTGAGGACCGCCGTCCCGGCACGGGGCACGGACTCGACGATCACGGCCTTGACGTTCGCCAGTTGCCCGAGCGAATCGATCCCGCCGATCCCGAGGTGGTCGCCGGTGACGTTCGTGACGACGGCGACGTCGTTGCGGTCGTAGCCGAGCCCCTCGCGGAGGATGCCGCCCCGGGCGACCTCGAACACGGCGGTGTCGACGGTCGGGTTCTGGAGGACCATCTGGGCCGACTTCGGGCCCGACATGTCGCCCTTCTTGATCAGTCGTCCGTCGACCACGATGCCGTCGGTCGAGGTCATCCCGACCCGCCGGCCCTTGAGCTTGAGGATGTGGCTGATCATCCGGACGGTCGTCGTCTTGCCGTTCGTGCCGGTCACGGCAATGATCGGGATCCGCGACGGGCTGCCCGGCGGGAAGAGGTTGTCGATGACCGGGCGGGCGACGTACTGCGGCTCGCCCTCGGTCGGGTGGGTGTGCATCCGGAAGCCGGGTGCGGCATTGACCTCGACGATCGCGCCGCCGGTCTCGCGGACGGGCGTCGCGATGTCCGGACAGATGAAGTCGATCCCGGCGATGTCGAGCCCGACGATCTGGGCGGCCGTCTCGGCGATCTCGACGTTGTCGGGATGGGCCTCGATCGTCCGATCGATCGAGGTTCCGCCGGTCGACATGTTGCCGGTCAGGGCGAGCTTGACGAACGTGCCGGCGGGCGGCACGTCGTCGAGCCCGAAGCCCTGGGCACCGACGAGGGCCTCGGCCGCGTCGTCGAGCTTGATCCGGGTCAGGACCTTCTCGTGGCCGATGCCCCGCCGCGGATCCGCGTTGGCGGTCTCGACGAGCTCGCGGACGGTGTGCTCGCCGTCGCCCGTGACGCTGGCCGGGACGCGTTCGGCGATGGCCGCGACCTTGCCGCCCACGACAAGGCAGCGGTAGTCGTTGCCGGCGACGTAGCTCTCGACCACGAGGACACCGCTGCGACTCTCGCGGCGGGCGCCGTGGAACGCGGCCCGGACGGCCGCGTCGCTGCGGAGGTCGAGATGGACGCCCCGTCCGTGATTCCCGTCCAGTGGCTTGACGACGCATGGGAAGCCGATCCGGAGCGCCGCCTCGACCGTCGCGTCCTCGGTATCGACGACGGCGCTCTTCGGGACCGGCAGCCCGGCAGAGTCGAGGAGGCGGTTCGTCAGGCTCTTGTCACTCGCGATGTCGACGCCGATCGCGGACGTCTTCGAGGTCATCGTGGCCCGGATCCGCTGCTGGTGGACGCCCTGGCCGAGCTGGACGAGAGAGTGCCGGTCGAGGCGGATGAACGGGATGTCCCGGCCTGCGGCCTCGTCGAGGATCGCCTGGGTCGACGGCCCGAAGGCCGCCCGCTCGGCCAGCCGGATCAGGCGCTCCAGCTCGCTCATGAAGTCGATCGAGGCCGACTCGTCGTTCGGCGCGACGAGGTTGTTGACCAGCGCGACCGCGATCTTGCCCGCCTCGATGCCGACGCTCTCCTCGCGGTACTCGAAGATCACGTTGTAGCGGCCACGCTCCCCGGTCGAGCGGGTCTTGCCGTGGCGGACGTCCGTGCCGGCGAGGTTCTGGAGCTCGAGGGCGATGTGCTCGGCGATGTGGCCGGCCCACGTCCCGTCGCGAAGGCGGGTGATGAAGCCGCCCCGGCGGCCGAGGCTGCAGGCGTGGTCCTCGAGGCTCGGCAGCTGGCCGACGAGTGCGTCCGTGAACCCCGGGATCTTGTCCGACGGGAAGTCCTCGAGGACGCCGAGATCCACGACCATCCGGACGACGGGCTCGCGGGCCCAGTAGTTCGGGCCGCGGAGGATCCGGGTCTCGAGGATCCGAAGGCTCGGCTCGGGGCGCCTGCCGTTGGCACTGCGGTCCGACGAGCGACGGCGCGGCGTCGCGCTCGTCGTGGCCTTCCCGCCTTTCCCGACCGCCGGTGTCGCGGCCGCGGGCGTCGAAGCCGCGGGAGCCGCAGCCGCGGCAGCCGCCGATCGCGATCGAGATCGCCGTGCGGTCTCAGCCACCGATCCCTCCTGCCGTCGAATTGCGGAGTGCGAGTGTACCCGTGCGTTCGGGCGGCGGCGAGCGACCGGTCATCTGGATCCAGGTTCGCGACCGCGGATGCGGGACGTCAGCCGGACGCCATCTCGCCGCTGCCGGGCAGGGCGTGGAGCGCCGGCATCGCGAGGCGCTGGCGACGGCGGAGGTCGAAGCGGTAGCCGGCCGGCAGCGAGTGGAGGACGACGCCGCTGATCATCAGCGGCTTGTGGCCGCGGATCTCCCAGGCGTCGGTCTCGGAGGCCGCCCCGTCGACAACCGTGATGCTGCCGCGCCCGATCACCTCCATCACGTGGTCGGGTCCGACGACGCCCGCCGTGTCCTCATCGACACCGAGGCCGAGGAGCGAGGGGTTCTGGGCGATCAGCGAGAGCAGTCGTCCAAGCCGGTTCCGCTGCTGGAAGTGCTGGTCGACGATCACGCCGGGCAGCATCCCGAGGCCGGCCGCGATCTGGGCCATCCGGTGCTTCGGCGTCGCTCCGGACGCCCCGAACGCGATCATGTGGCTGCTCATGGCCGACGCCCCGGCCGACGTCCCGGCCATCACGGCCCCGTGCCGGAACCGGTCGAGCATCGCGTCGGCCAGGCGCGTGCCGCCGATCGTCGAGGCGAGCTTGAGCTGGTTGCCGCCGGTCAGGAAGACGCCGGTGGCGTCGCGCAGGAGGAGGGCTGAGCTTTCGTCGTTGGCCTGCGGTCGGCTGGAGGCGTGCAGCGGCAGGACCGTGGCGACGCCGAGGTCGCTGAAGATCTGGCGGTAGCGCTCGCCGGCCTCGGTGCCGAGACTCGACGCGGTCGAGATCACGACGATCGTCGCGTCGCGGCCACCGGCGAGCGCGACGAAGCGATTGAGGATGACCCGATCCCGGACCTTGTCCTCAGCCCCGCCGATGATGATGACGGTCCCGTCGGTCACAGACGCGCGAACCTCCCGTCTCGTTCGCGGAAGGATACATGCGCGCTCCCTCCGCCGGAGGTTGCGGGTGCGGTTCGCGTCGACGGCAAGGCAGCGCCCAGCGCCGTGGAGCCCGGACCAACGTTCCATAGCGACAGGTCGCCCGGGCCACTACGGTCGCCTCAACGGCAACGCACGCTCCTGGGGTTTCCGATCACCACTGGCACCGATCGCCGCCGGCCCGCCCGGCCGATCCTCCTCATCCTCGTCTTCGCCGCCTTCCTCGTCATCATCGGTGCGACGGCGAGTGGTCAGGCCGCGCTCGTGACGGCCGATTCGTCGACCACGCTCCTCAACGCCACCGTCGGCGCCGACGCGGCCACGGTGCGCAGTTTCGTGGGTCTCAACCTTCGCGAGGAAGATCTCCGGTTGGACGGGGTGAGCGCCGATCGTCGCGCCATCCTCCAGCGTGGCCTCCACCTCCTGGTCGATCGCGGTGGCATCCTCCACGTCGCGTTGCTCGCGCCCGACGGCACGGTGCTGACGAGCGACGACGGTCAGAACGTCGGCCAGCGAGCGCCCATCACGCCGGGCCTGACGAACGCGGTCCGGAATCAGCAGGCCGAAGCCGCGATCGTGAGCCCCGATGCCGCGGGGGCCCTGGCGCCACTGACGACCGCCTCCGTGCTGCGCGAGTACCTGCCGATCGTCCAGGACGGCCGCGTCTACGCCGTCGTGGCGGTGTGGCGGGATGCCGCGCCGATCCTCGCCCAGCTCGACGATGGCCGCATCCACGTCGTGGTCATCACGCTCACGGCTGCCCTCGTCAGCGCCCTCCTGCTCTTGTTCATCTTCCGCGCCGCCCAGCAGCGCCTCACGCGCCAGACCCTCGAGCTGCTCGAGGCCGCGCGACGCGATCCCCTGACGGCGTCGCTGAATCACGGCGTCCTTGTGGACACGCTCGCGGCGGAGGTCGAGGCGGCGCGGGTGGGCGGCGGGTCC
>DASUPH010000181.1:0-2123 GCA_036276275.1 Candidatus Limnocylindrales bacterium | reverse complement strand
CCGGAGGGCGACCCGGATGTCGGTGATCCTGTCGGCGCCGTCTCCGGGCGCGAGGGGCGTACCGTCCGCGCTCGTCAGCACGATCCCGTTCACGAGGTTGGGTCCGAGCGCGGGCAGGCCGCCGAAGAAGGGGCTCGCCGGGACCACGACGATCGGCGCGCCGACAGCGGAGCCGGCGAGGTTGATCGCGAGGTTGTCGCGGGCGGCCTGTTCGACCGTCGCCACGGTCGCCGACGACCGCTGGACGACCGTGTTGGCTGCCGCGAGCGCGGCGGCGTCGGCGGCGTTCTGGAGGAACCGTCGTTGGGTCAGGAATCGGCCGGCATCGATCGCGACGCCCGCCATGCCGAGGAGGAGCACGAAGGACAGGGCAACCAGCACGAGAACCTGGCCCTGGTCGTGTTTCCGACGCGGCCGGGTCAGCGCCGGGATCGACATCAGTTGATCACCATCGTGACGGTTGCGCCCTGCGCGAGCCGCCCGTTCGAATCGCGTGGCAGCAAGTTGGCGATCAGCGGCACGACAAGGTCCTGGTGGTAGGTGACAGACACCTTGATCTGCTCACCGGCTCGCCCATCGCTGTCCTGCACCGAGGCGGGAACGGAGTACGCGACGGTGACGTCGCCACTCGCGAACTGGGGAGCGACCTTGCTGAGGATCCCGAGGGACGCGACGACGGCTGTCGCCGCCGCGTCGTTTCGTGCGGCGTCGTTCCATGCCTTTGTGTGACCCTGGTCAAATCGGTACACGGTTGCGGCACGGGCCCCTTCGCGAGCGGCGTTCGTGATCGTGACCTGGGCATTGAAGATCAGACCGAACTGGATGATCCCCAACATGATCAGCAGCAAGGGGATCAGGACCAGCGAGAACTCGACGAGGCTCTGGCCTCGTTCCGGACGCGCGGAGGCCAGAGCGTCCGTACGTGCGGCCGCGACCGCATGGCCGTCGACCGGCTCTTCGTTCATTCCGTCCCTCGTCTGACCAGTTGCCGCCTTCGCTGACAGCGTCGCGCGGAAGCGGTTCGACGACGAGCGAGAAATGCGTCACCCGGCGTCCGACGCTGGTAGTCGCGCGCCCTACGCCGTTTGGATCAGGTCGGCGCTCGAGGCCCGCGACCGGAACGAGTGACCGCCCGGCCCGCGAGATGCGGGCCGGGCGGCCGGGAGGCCGCGCCGGGTCAGCGGCGCGAAGGAGATGGCCGGCGAGGAGGCCGGTCGGCGCGGCCTTACGGCGCGGCGGACCCCGAAGCGGCCGGCGAACCGGACGGGCCGGCTGTCGGTGTCGGCGCCGGGGTGGGAGTCGGCTGCGCGGTCGGGATCGGGCCGTTGCCGGGCGGGAAGTTCTCCGGGATCGGCAGGCCGTACTTGGCGATGATCCGGTTGGTGGTCTCGCCCAGCTTCGATGCGTCGAGGAGGCGGATGTCGGCGTCGGGCCGGAGGGCCAGGCTGAACGACGCGTTGCCGCTCGCCTGGAGATGGCTGATCTCCTCGGCGACCGGGAGCGTCGCCTTGACGATGTAGGACGTCGCGGTCTTGGCCAGGATCAGCATGTTCTGGTACGTGATCTTCGTCGACCGGTCGGTGTAGTACTTGCCCTCGGTCAGGAGGTCCTGGGGGACGAGGACCGTGGCACTGATGAAGACGTCGACGGTCATCCCCGGGAGCACGAGGCCCCCGACCGCGCGATCGTCGGGGACGGTGAGGGCGACGGCCCGCCATGCCTCCGAATCGGGGCCGACGGTCTCGCCCGGGGCCAGGATCGAGAACTGGCCACCCGTCGCCTCCGAGGCAAGGAGGTTGGTCAGCACCATCTGGTCCTGGAGGACCGGCACCGCGAGGACCCGGCCGATGACCTTGTCCGGGGTGCTGACGATGCCCTGGGCGTTCGAGGGATCGAGCGGGATCTCCCGGACCGTGACGTCATCCGCCTCGATGGGCTTGCGGGCCGGGATCGTCCGGGCCGCGACGACGACGGTGACCTTCTGCAGCCCGGCCTGACCCGCCTGCTGCTGGGCCTGGCTGATCAGGAAGAACGCCGCACCGCCGGCGACGATCGCGAGGACGACGCCGATCACCACGATCCAGCGGCCGCGCTTGCTCGGATCCTTGTATTCCATCTCCATC
>DASUPH010000180.1:0-15113 GCA_036276275.1 Candidatus Limnocylindrales bacterium | reverse complement strand
AGCGGACGAGGGCCAGCGCGATCATCGTCCCGAGCGCCGTGGCAACGATCGTGGAGACGGCGGCGATCAGCAGGCTGTTGCGGACTGCCTCGTCGAGGCCGGGCCGGCCCAGCGGGTTCAGCCAGGCGTCGAAGGAGAACTGGCGGAAGTTCAGGTTGGACCTGCCGGTCGGGTCGTTGAAGCTGAACAGGATCATCACCGCCACCGGCAGGATCAGATACGCGGTCACGCCGGCGGCGTAGATCGGCAGCAGCCAGCGGTCCAGCCCCCGGGCCAGCCTGATGCCGGCGCCCGGTCGTTGCGACCGGTTTCTGGCGACGCTCGTCGCGGTCACCGGGTCCGCCTGCCGCGCGTCACGCCGATGCCCCGGTCAGCTGCTCCGTGCCGAGGAGCCGGCTGTAGACGAGGACGCCGATCAGGATGGCGGCCATGAGGATGAACGACAGGGCCGACGCCGTCGGGTAGTCGACGATCTTGAGGTAGCGGGCCTGGATGACGTTGCCGATCATCTGGGCCTGGGGATTGCCGAGCAGCTCGGCGTTGATGAAGTCACCGACGGCCGGGATGAACGTCAGCAGGGAGCCGGCAAAGATCCCTGGGAGCGCCAGCGGCAGGGTCACCCGGATGAAGGCCTGGCTGATCAGGAAGGTCCCGATGATCGACCCGACCAGGCCGCCGGCCACGACGAAGATTGGCACCGAGTAGGCCATGATCAGGCCGACGAGCAGGCCCATCACGGCCCCGATCACCGCGCCGGCGATGGTCCCGCCGGGACGCCACGGCCCGGCGTAGAGGTCCTCTGCCGCCTCGATCAGCCGCTTGTCGATCTTCTCGAGGGCGACGTACAGCGGCAGCGTCATGAACGGCAGGAAGTTGTAGGTGATCCCGGCCACCACCGCGGCGGGCGTCGCCAGCAGCCGGGTATCGGTCGGGATCAGACCGATTTCCTTGAGGGGCCCGAGGACCAGCCCGTCGTCGGCGAGGATGATCTTCCACGAGATCGTCCGCAGCAGGAAGCTCGTGAAGAACGGGGCGATGACGAGGAACAGCAGCACGTTCTTGTAGGCGCCGCCTCGGAAGGCGATCGCATACGCGAGGGGAAATCCCAGGGCGAACGCGAGGATCGTCGCCAGTCCGCCGTATTCGATCGACCGGAGGAACCACGGCCAGTACTGGGAGACCGCCTCCGGGTAGATCCCGAAGTTGAACGTCATCTCGTAGCCGGCCTCGAAGTTCCCGGTCCACAGCGAGACGAGGAACATCTGGATCGCCGGGTAGATGTAGAACAGCAGGAGCCACAGAAGGCCCGGCGCGAGAAGGATGTATGGCGCGATCGCCCGCCGGCTGAACCGCCGGCGGGCGGGCGGGGCTGCTGGAGCCGAGGCGGCGCTCACGCCGGACGAGGCACCAGGCTCAAAGACCGAGGACCTTCGTGAACGCCTGCGCCCAGCTCTGCTCCTCCTCGGCCGTGACCGCGCGGAACTGCTTGAGGCGCGCGGTGATGTCGTCAGGCGGGAAGATCAGCGGATTGTTGGCGATGTCCTTGTCGATCTTGAGCATCTCGTCCTTGGCGCCCTTGACCGGGCAGACGTAGTTGACCCAGGCCTCGATCGTCGCCGCGTTCACCGGGTCGTAGTAGAAGTTGATGAACGAGACGGCCTGCGTCTTGTTCTTGGCGCCCTTGGGCATGCACATGTTGTCCGTCCAGAGCATCCCGCCCTCCTTCGGGAGCACCCACTGGAAGTCCTGGGTCGCCTTCTGGTCCGGCACGAGCAGCGTCAGGACGTCGCCCGACCAGGCCATCGCGAGGACGGCGTCGCCGCTCGCCATGACGTCGACGTAGGAGTTTCCGACGACCTGCCGGACGATCCCGGCCTTGACCGCCTTGTCGACCTCGGCGAGGGCCGCGTCGAACTGCTCCTGGGTGAGGGTGCCCGGATCGGATCCGAGCCGGATCGCGCTCAGGCCGACGGTGTCACGCATCTCGGTCAGGTAGGTGACCTTGCCCTTGTACGTGTCCGCGAAGAGGATCTCGAGCGTATCGAGATCGCCCGTCTTCTTCTTGTCGAAGCCGAGCCCGGTCATCCCCGACTGCCACGGCGCGGCGAACTTCGTATCCGGATCGAAGGAGCGGCCGACGTAGTTGTCGAGGAGATTGGCCGGGAAGTTCGGGGTCTGCGACTTGTCGATCTCCTCGAGCCAGTTCAGGCGGACGAGCCGGGCGACCATCCAGTCGGTCACGACGATCAGGTCCCAGTCGGTGGGAAGGCCCGAGCTCAGCTGGCCCTGGATCTTGGCGTAGAACTCCTCGTTGCCGTCGATGGACTCGACGTAGTTGACGGTCGTGCCCTGCTCCTTGGTGAACTTGTCGAGGGTCGGATGCTTGCTGCCGCTGTCGTCGACGTCGATGTAGCCGATCCAGTTGGCGAAGTTGAGGACACCGCCCACGTTCGCCAGGGCGCTCGGCGCCGCGGTGGCCGACGGAGCCGGGGCCGACGCCGACGGCGGCGCGGACGCCCCGCCCGTCGACGGCGCCACGCTCGGGGGTGCCGACGAAGTGCCCTTCGTTCCGCAGGCGGCGAGAAACGCGGCTACGCCGGCCAGCGACGATCCCTGGAGGAAGCGGCGGCGGCTGAGGCCGGGGTTCGGGGAGCTGTCACGATCGGTCATCGAGTCTCCTTGGTGGGTTCGCGGTCTGGGGGTGGCGCCTGGACCGGCGGCTGACCGCCGGATGGGGGCTTGTCGGCGGGCCCGGGCTTGTCGGCCGGGACGGCGAAGCTGTGGTCCGGCGACCACGTCATCTGGACCTCGTCGCCGCGCGCCCACAGCTCGGCCCGTGTGGCGCGTTCGACGTTCTGCTCGTAGACGGTCAGGTTGCCTCCGCTGGATTCGATCAGGTACTGGGTGCTGACCCCGAGATAGGACGCGTCGCGGACGACGCCGACGATCCGGTTGTGGCCGGCCGGTGGCTCTGTCGAGCGCTCGGTCAGCCGGATCTTCTCCGGCCGAACGCCGATGCTGACGGTCTTCGCGCCGTTCAGCAGGCTCCGCGGGACCTTGATCCGGGAGTCGTCGCCGAGGCGGGCGCTGGCATAGTCGCCGTCGATTCCTTCGACGGTCGCGGGGATCAGGTTGCTGATGCCGAGGAAGCCGGCCACGAATCGGGTGGTCGGGCGCTCGTAGAGGCTCTCCGGGTCGCCAAGCTGCTCGTACTTGCCGCGGTTCATGACGGCGATCCGATCGGACATCGTCATCGCCTCTTCCTGGTCGTGGGTCACGTAGATGAACGTGATCCCGACCTCCTGCTGGATCCGCTTCAGCTCGACCTGCATCTGCTTGCGGAGCTTGAGGTCGAGCGCTCCGAGCGGCTCGTCGAGCAGCAGGACCGCAGGCCGGTTGATCAGGGCCCGGGCGAGAGCGACACGCTGGGCCTGGCCGCCCGAGATCTGGGTCGGCTTGCGACCCTCGAAGCCAGGCAGCTCGACGAGCTGCAGCATCTCGACGACTCGGCTCTTGATCTCGTCGGCCTTCGTTCCCTTGCGGCGCAGCCCGAAGGCAACGTTCTCGAAGATCGTCAGGTGGGGGAAGAGGGCGTAGTTCTGGAAGACCGTGTTGACGTTGCGGCGGTACGGCGGCAGCCAGGTGACGTCCTGGCCCTGGAGCTCGATGAGGCCCGACGTCGGCTGCTCGAAGCCGCCGATCATCCGGAGCGTCGTCGTCTTGCCGCAGCCCGACGGACCGAGGAGGCTGAAGAATTCGCCATCCCGGACCTCGAGGTCGATGTGGTCGACAGCGGCGGCATCGCCGAACTTCTTGACCACGTCGACAAGCCGGACGGCGACTTCTGGCACTCGCGCTCTCCGTGGACGGGATCGCCTCGCGCCGGGCCGTCGACCGGCCAGGCGTCCGGGGAGACCGACGGAGCGACCTCCTCCCGGCCGCGATCGGTGGGCCGAGGATAGGTGTCATCGATCGGGGGTGTCAAGAACGCGAGCCTCGCGCGTCGATCGCCAATCTCCGTGCGAATTTCGCAGGCTCACGGCGATCAATCGGGAGGAATCGCACGACCTCAGACGGACGCACGTTGCGGCCGACTCTCGGAACCTTGGGTATGGCTCGCCGTCGAGTCGGTGAGATTGTCCGATGCACAACTCTGCCTTGTGCACCGGACGGTTGGACGGCGCCGCTCATCGGCGGGCGCCATGGGCCGTGCACGTGTTGAGGTCTCGTCGCCGCTGACTTCTCCGCGCCGGCGAGGCTCACTGCCCCGGATCCGGTTGGTGCCCGGGAGAGACCGTCGACAGCCACGTCCGGCCGTCCGCTGTACGATGCGGATATCGACGCGCCGGCCGTCAGAAGGCCGAGCCGGTCGTCCCCGCGATCCAAGAGGTCCGCGACCACCGATGCCGACGACGCTCACCGAGGCGACCATCCTCGACGCCCTCCGCCAGGTCCAGGAACCCGAGCTCGGGCGCGACATCGTGACCCTCAACATGGTGAAGGCAATCGAGATCGAGGGTTCCCGTGTGGCGTTCACGATCGAGCTGACGACGCCTGCCTGCCCGCTGAAGGACGAGATCGAGGGCAACGCCCGAACCGTCCTCGCCGGGATCGGCGCCGAGGCGATCGAGATCACCTGGGGAGCGATGGTCCGGCGAGCGACGCCGCAGCAGGCCGAGGCGATCCTGCCGAACGTCAAGAACGTCATCGCCGTCGCGTCCGGCAAGGGCGGTGTCGGCAAGAGCACCGTCAGCGTCAACCTCGCGGTCGCCCTCGCCCAGGCCGGCGCGCAGGTCGGCCTCCTCGACGCCGACATCACCGGCCCGAACATCCCGATGATGCTCGGCGTCACGGGCCAGCCGAAGGCGAGCGAGAACAACAAGATCATGCCCCTCGAGCGCCACGGCGTGAAGTGCATCTCGATCCAGTTCTTCGTCCCCGAGGGTCAGCCCATCGTCTGGCGCGGGCCGCTCGTCGGCGGCGCGATCCAGCAGTTCCTGCGTGATGTCGACTGGGGCGACCTCGACTACCTCGTCGTCGACCTGCCGCCGGGCACCTCCGACGCGCAGCTGACCCTCGCCCAGTCGGTGCCGCTCGGCGGCGCGGTCCTCGTGACGACGCCGCAGGAGGTCGCCCTCTCGGACGTCGGCAAGGCCCTCGCGATGTTCAAGCGGCTGTCGGTCCCGATCCTCGGACTCGTCGAGAACATGACCGCCTTCGCCTGCCCGCACTGTGGCGAGCTGACCGAGATCTTCGGCCGGGGCGGCGGGGAGCGGTTCTGCGAGGAGCACGGGATCGACTTCCTGGGCGGCGTCCCGCTCGACGTGACCGTGCGCCAGGGCGGCGATGTCGGCGTTCCGGCGGTCGCCCAGCGCGAGCCGGGACCCGCCGCGCGGGCGCTGACGGCGGTCGCCGGTGCCGTCGCCGCGCGGATGAGCGTTCGCGCCGCCGGGGCGGATCAGCAGCCGCTCCTCTCGATCAGCTGATCAAGCCGGAGTAGACTCGCCCGCGCGGCCGATATCCGCCGCAGAGGAAGTGGAGGAGACGCCGGTGCGTTGTCGCGCGTGCGGCGCGATCGCCGGCTCGGCTGCCAGGTTCTGCGACCAGTGCGGATCGCGGCTCGCGGCGTCGAGCGAGCCGCGTGCGCCTGCCGCCGGGCAACCCGGCGCCCGCCATCGCGCCGGAGCGACCCGTCCGGCGACCGCGGACCGGCCGAGACGCGCCGACGGTCACTCTGCGGCGGCCGGAGAGGCCGGCGACCGGCGGATCGTCACGGCCCTCTTCGCCGATCTCGTCGACTACGTCCGGCTGGTGGCCGAGCACGACGCCGAGGAGGTCCGGCAGCGGGTCAACGCGGCCCTCGGCGCGATGGTCGACGCGATCGAGGCGTACGACGGGACCCGCGAGAAGTTCATCGGCGACGCCGTGTTCGCGGTGTTCGGCTGGCCCGCCGCCCACGACGACGACGCACTCCGGGCGACCCACTGTGCGCTGGCGATCCGGGAGGGCCTCGCCCATCTCCAGGACCCGGCGGGCGAGGCGCTCCAGGTCCGGATCGGGCTGGCCACCGGCGAGGTCGTGGCCGCGCCGCGCGGCGTCGCGGGCGCGCTCGATTGGGCGCTGACCGGCCCGGCCGTGACGACGGCGGCCCGGATCCAGGCGCTGGCCCAGCCGGGGGAGATCCTGCTCGACGAGGCGACCCGGCGGGCGTCCCGGAAGGAGCTGGCGGTCGAGGACCTCGGGGAGCAGGTGCTCCGCGGCCAGACCCGCCCGGTCCGGTTGTCGCGCCTGCTCGGTGAGGCGGGCTTCCAGCCGTGGCGGCCGCTCGGCGGTCGGGTCGTCGGTCGCGGCTCGGAGCGCCAGCTGCTTCGTCAGGTCCTCGCCGACCTCTGCGAGGGCAGGGGAGCGACCGTTCTCGTCGAGGGCGAGGCGGGCATCGGCAAGTCCCGCCTGCTGGCCGATCTCGAGCCGCACGCCCGTCGTGCAGGCGTCGCCTGGACGTGGATCGACAACATGTCGTACGGGGCGGTCGAGCCGTACCGCTTCGCCCGGTCCATGGCCCAGGCGGTCGCCGAGGAGCACGGCACCGATTCGGGCTCCTTCGTCCGGCAGCTGCTGTTCACCCCCGAGGTCAGCGCCGACGACGCCCGCCGCTGGGCCGGCGGCGTGGCCGCGATCGCCCGCGAGGCCGCGTTCTCGGGTTGGGAGGCCGAAGCGGAGCTCGTTCCACCCGACCCGGCCGAGATCGACCGCGACCTCCGCTCGGTCGCGGTCCGGTACATCGAGCGACTGATCGATCTCGACGGCCCGCGAGTGCTCGTCGTCGACGACCTCCAGTGGCTGGACCGGTCGAGTGCCGGGATCTTCGACGAGCTCGTCCGGCTGACCTCGACGATGCCCCTCGCCCTCCTCGTCGGCAGCCGGCCTGGCAGCCGGCCCGCGGCGCTCGACGGCGACGACGTTCGCCGGCTCGTCCTCGAGGGCCTCGACGTGACCCAGACCGGGGAGCTGGCAGGGGCCGTCGCGGGCGTCGCCGTCGATCCCGACGACGTACTCCGTCTCCACGCCCGGACGGGCGGCAACCCGTTGTTCATCGGGGAGACGGTCCGGGCGATCGTCGACGAGGGGGCGATCGGCGGCGACGGCCGGCTGGCGTTCGCGCGGCCGGGTCACGCGACGGTCCCGGTGACGCTCCGGGCCCTCCTCGGCAGCCGGATCGACGCGCTATCGGCCGAGAGCCGCTCGGTCCTGCGGGTCGCATCGGTCATCGGGATGAGCTTCCGCGAGAGCGTGGTCGAGGAGGTTCTCGAGGAGCGGGTCGATCCCGACCGGTACGAGCGGCTCGCGGAGGCGGCGATGATCGTTCCGGGCGACGCGTCGGGCGGCTGGCGGTTCTGCCACCCGCTGATCCACGATGCGGCGTATTCGAGCCTGCTCGCGAGTGACCGGAGGGCGCTCCACGCCCGCGTCGCCGACCGGATCGAGACGCGCTCACCGGCGGCGTCGCTCGGCTTGATCGCCCGCCACCGGGCCGCGGCCGGCGACCGCCCGCGGGCGGTGCCGCTCCTGGTCAGGGCCGCCGAATCCGCGTTGGCTCTTGGGGCACGAACGGAGGCGGCGGGCTATCTGGAGATGGCCGCGGAGCTGGAGCTGCCCGGTCTGGCCCGGGATGAGCTGCTTCGGCGAACGGCCGGCATCCGCGAGCCGGACGTCGTGGTCCCGGCGGTCCCGGCCGGCGCGCCGCGACGGGGCGGCTCGAAGCCCGGTTAGGAGAGGCGCGCCGGGGCGACCTCGACCTTCGCGTCACCGACGATGCGAGCTCCGTCGGGCGCGGGAGTCGTCTCGGCATCGGGCCGGCCGACGTCGATCACGAGCCCGGCCTCGCCGGCGCTCGCGCCGGGCAGGCCGGCACACGCGGCATCGATCCGGGCGCGGAGATCGGCCGGATAGTGGACGAGGATCGTCCGGGGAACACCTGCGCGGGCGGCGATGTCGAGGGCTTCCTCCGGCGTGAGGTGGCCGCGCCGGGGGTCGTCGTGGCCCGGCGAGGGCAGTGTGGCTTCGGCGACGAGGACATCGGCGCCACGGGCGACGGCGACGAGCTCCTCGTTTGGTCCCGTGTCGCCCGAGATCACGATCCGCCGTCCGTCGGTATCGCTGATCGAGCAGCCCCACGCCGGGACGTAGTGGAGACCCGGGATGAACGAGATCGTCATATCGCCGACGTCGATGCGCCCCGCCGGGTCGTACTCGACGATCCGGAAGGCATCGTCGAAGAAGTCGGGCCGCTCGCTGATCGCCGCCGCAAGCTTGCGGATCCTGGCGCGGCCGCCGGGCGGCAGATAGACGTCGAGGCGCTCGTGGACCCCCGTCCATGGCAGGAGGTAACGGAGCGAGATCAGACCGATGTAGTGGTCGGCGTGCATGTGGCCGACGACGATGGCGTCGAGCTCGCGTGGATCGCGGATCCGGAGTAGCTCCCGGACGACGCCCTGGCCGCAATCGACGAGGACCGCGAACGTGGTTGTCTCGACCAGGATCCCCGACGCCGGCGTCTCCGCCTGTGGCTCGGACGTGCCGCTCCCGACGACCGTCAGGCGCATGGGACGACACCGCGCACGCTCGCCATCGGGGAATCGTCGCACTGTTGCCGGCCCGCGTCGATGTCGGCTGTGCGACACGTCAGGGCGATGACCCGCGGCAACGCCCACCCAATCTGGGCGCGATGGGAGGATTTCCGGCTCCTCGTCGGGGTAGGATGCGGCGCATGGTCGACAGTTCGTCGATGACCGACGCCCTCGCCGCGGTTCCTCTGTTCGCCGGACTCGACGCAGAGGGCCTCGCGGGCCTCTCGCGCGGCATGCGAGTCCGGCGGTTCCGTCGGGGCGAGACGGTGTTCCACGTCGGGGACCCGGGCGATGCCCTGTTCATCGTGATGGCCGGCTCGATCAAGATCACGCTCCCGGCCGACACGGGCGAGGAGGCGATCCTCGCGACCCTCCGACCGGGCGACTTCTTCGGCGAGCTCGCCCTGCTCGACGGCGCGCCGCGCTCGGCCACCGCCGTGGCGATCGAGTCGACCGAGACCTGGGTGCTTGCCCGAGAGGGGTTTCGGGAGCTCATCGCGTCGCAGCCGCAGATGCGCGAGGCGCTCCTCGCGACGCTGGCGGCCGAGGTCCGGCGACTGACGAACCACGTCGAGGAGCTCCATTTCCTCGACATCACCGGCCGTCTCGCCTCGCGCCTCGTCCGGCTCGCCGGGGAGAGCGGGGCCAGCCGCCAGGCCGACGAGTCGATCCGGCTGGCCGGCCCCCTCACCCAGGGCGACCTGGCCGCGATGATCGGCTGCACGCGCCAGAGCGTGAACAAGCTGCTCGGGCTGTTCAGCGACGATGGGCTGATCCGCCTGGAGCGCGACCGGATCGTGATCGTCGACCTCGACGGGCTGAAGCGGGCCGCCCACCGCTGACCGTCAGCCGGGCGGCCGCGCCCGGATCGCCGAAAGCAGGATGTGGACGGCGCCGAGCGCGGATCGGAGCCGGCCGTTCGCTCCACCGAGGAAGACGATCCGTCGCTCCCGATGGACCCAGCCCGGCCCGACGACGACCACGGACACGGCCGTGTCCGCGCCCCGCGGCCGGGCCCGGACGGCGATCCCGACGGGAGCCCCGCCGACATGCATCCCGTTCCGGGCGAGCGCCTCGAGACCGGCCGGGTCGCGGTGGCCCGCCGCGGCCGGCGCATCGTCGGCGAGCGACTCGGTGAGGCGCAGCCAGGGCTGATCGCCGAGCAGGACGGCGAGCGAACCGCCCGTCGCGACTTCGACCACGGTGAGGCTGAGCCCGCGCTCGTCGAGCGCCACGCCGACGGCCTCCGCCCAGGTCGTCTCGCCCTCGGCCCAGATGTTTCTGGCGACGAGGGCCACGATGCGCTCGGCCGTCGCCGCGACCCGCTCGGCGGCCGCTCTATCGCCATACGACGAGATCCGGACATCGACGGCATCGGCGCGGGCGTACGTCGCCACCACCGGATCCGGGGCCCGGAGGAGCTCCTCGCCGAGCAGGTCCGCGAGCTGCGATTCGCCGATTCCGGCCAGGCGGAGCGTCCGGCTCGCGATCTCCGCGCCCGCACCGTGGGCGGCGAGCCGCGGCAGGACGTGGTCGCTCCACATCGGACGCATCTCGCGGGGCGGTCCCGGCAGGCACACGACGATCCCGCCATCGGCTCGCTCGACCCACCAGCCCGGCGCGGTGCCATTCGGGTTCGGCAGGGGCGACGCGGCGGGGATCAGCCAGGCCTGCTTCACGTTCATCTCCGGGAACGGGACCCCACGCCGGTCCCACATCGTTCGGAGCCAGCGCTCCAGCTCCGGATCGACCGCGGGCGTCTGGCCGAGGGCCGCCGCCACCGCCTCGCGGGTCAGGTCGTCCGGGGTCGGCCCGAGCCCGCCCGTGGTGACGACGAGATCGACCCGCTCGATCGCGGCCGTCATCGCCGCGTGGACGACGGCGAGCCGGTCGGGCAGCGCCTGGATCCGCTCGACGGCGACGCCGAGCCCGGTCAGGCTCCGGGCGAGGTCGCCCGCGTTCGTATCGCGCGTCTCGCCGAACGTCAGCTCCGACCCGATGCTCAGCAGCTCGGCGGTGAGGATCCGGCGTTTCGCCATCGAAGCAGCCTAGCGCACGGCCGCGCACCCGCGAGCCCGGTTCGATACCGAGTCGGCGCCCGATCGCGACCGTCCCGTCAGACGGCGCGACCCTCGACCGGAAGTACCATCGCCGAGATGACATGGAACCTTCGCGGAGTCTCGTTACCGCGGAGGCCGGCCGAATCTTCGGACAGGGATGCTCCCGGGGTCCAGTTCACGGGCTGAGGCGACCGATGGGCGACATCGAACAGAGCGGCTTCTCGGAATTCGATCGATGGCTCGCTCTCGCGCGGCGGACGCGCGAGGTGCTCGACGCGGCGATCGGCGATGGCGCCCTGCCCGAGGGCGGCGCCGAGTATCTGTCCGATCGGACCCTGCCCCACGTGGAGGGGGTCCGGAACGGGTTCCTCGGCTGGGTCCGCTCCGAGATGGCCGACATCGCCGAGCTGCGCTATCTCCTCGATCAGGTCGCCGCCGTCCGGGTCGACCCGGCCGCGAATGACGCCGAGCGGCGCGCCGCCGATTCCGAGGCGGCCGTCGAACGAGCGATCGCCGCCCGAAGCGGACGACCGGGCGTCCGGCTCCACGCTCCGGAGCCCTGGAATCTCGCCGCCCTGGGCCACGCCCGGCTCGTCCTGGCGATGCTGCCGAAGATTCCTGACGACGAGGTCCGCTACCCGGCCGGCCGGCGGACATATGCCGACATCCCGGTGCCGCGCGGACCGGCCGAGCTGTCCGGCCGTCTCGATGAGCTCGAGCGATCGCTCTGGCGGACGGCGACCGGCCGGCGGCCCGACCCGGTCGATCCGGCCTTCCGGCGGGCCTATGGATTCTTCGACGCGGCCGATCGACTCGGCCACGCCGCCTTCGGCCCGGCCGCCTGACGCCCCGTCCTCCCGGGCCGACCCCGCATCGCCGTCGCAAGGTCCTGGGGCGGACGGGGCGGGGGTTCGTCACCTGCCGGGGCGGTATCATGGCCGCGATCCCGTACCGCTCGAAGGGGGCCCACCCTGGACGAATCACTTCGCCCGCCGTCGCCGCCCGACGCCGACCCCGGCGACGAGTCGGGCCCGCCGCCACCTCCGCCCGAACCGGGCGCCCCCGGCCTCGGCGAGCAGATCGGCGCGACGCGCGACGCCGCCAAGCGCATGGTCGGTGCCCACGTCGAGCTGGCCAAGGCCGAGTTCGGCGATATCGGCGACGCGATCAAACGAGCGGCGATCCTCATCGGCATCGCGATCGGGGCGGCGCTCTTCGCCGGCCTCCTCGTCGCCATCGGCACGCCGCTGTTCGTCGGGGAGTGGCTGTTCGGCTCGATCGGCTGGGGGATCCTGCTCGGTCTGCTCCTGATGGTGGCGGTCGCCGTGGCGGCCGGCGTGATGGCCCTCCACACGAGCCGGAGCTGGGGGGTCGGCCGGCCGTTCCTGCTCGCCGCGGTCATCGGGATCGTGGTCGGCGTCGTCCTCGGGCTCGACCTCACGAACCGGGGCTGGACGGCGATCGGCGACGCCGTGGCCGGGAATCTCGACGCGTCGTCGCGGCCGCTCGTGATCGCGGCCGCCTCGCTCGCGGTGATCGGCGGCGTGCTCGGCCTGATCGCCGGCGCGAGCGCCGGCGGGATGCGTGCCGGCGTCGCCGGACTCGTCAGCGGAGCCGTCAGCGGCGCCCTGCTCGGCGGCCTGACCGCGATCGCCACCGGCCCCCGCGTCGGAGCCGCGATCGGGGTGGCAGTCGGGCTGATCGCCTGGATCGGGCTGATGGGCACGGACATCGCCCGTCGAGGCGTCGATACCGACGAGCTGAAACAACGCTTCTGGCCGGAGCGGACCATCGAAGTCACGAAGGAGACGATCGAGTGGGCACGCGAACGGATGCCGCTCATGCGCAGGTCCTAGCGGCCCGGGCCGATTTCGACGAGCAGGTCGACCGCCTCGAGGCGGCCGGCCGGGCAGCGGTCGATATCCCGGCCAAGGTCCGCGACAACCCGGTCAAGGCCGTCGGCGTCGCCGCGGGCGGCGCGTTCCTCGCCCTCGGCGGCCCGAAGCGGCTCTTCCGGCGGGCGAAACGGGCCGTGACCGGCAAGGAGGAGGAGCTGCCATCCGAGTTCCTGCCGAAGGAGGTCGAGAAGACGCTCCGCAAGCTCGGCAGCGACGGCAAGGCGGTCCGCGGCACGCTGGAGCGTGAGTTCGCGAACTACCTCGACGATCGCTCGAAGGCGCGCAAGAAGGAAGGCGTCGTGGCGGCCGCGACGGCGATCGCGCTCGGAGCCCTGCGGCCGATCGCGATCCGCGGCGGTCGCCAGATGGCCGAGCGGATGCTCGACCCGAACGGCCCGTCGTTCCAGGAGCAGCTGGAGAAGATCCGCGAGCGGCGTCGCACCGGCGGCGATTCAGCGGGTGCGCCGGACGACGCCGGCCTCTAGTAGGTCCGGACGCTCGAGCAGCCGCTAGACTCCGCCACGGGCGAGTGGCGGAATGGCAGACGCGCCGGCCTTAGGAGCCGGTGTCGCGTGAGCGACGTGGAGGTTCGACCCCTCTCTCGCCTACTGGTCGACCTGAAAAGGGAGCGCGATGGTTGAGGTTCCTCGACGGACGCGCCACCTCGGGCGCGCGGTCATCGCAGGTGTGGTCGTGGTCGGGGTCGTGGTCGTCGGCGCAATCTTGGCTGTCGGGACGGCCACGGCTGATCCGGAGGTCGCCGCAGTCCGCAATCTCGCGGCTGACACCCTGATCCTCGAGCATCGGATCGGAGTCCCTGACTCGCCGAACGCCGCGGCGATCATGGCGGCCGAATCGGCTCGACTCCACGCGGACGCCGAAGCGAAGGCCAATGCCCGCTACAAAGGACCGCTCCTTGCGATGAGGATCCGCCAGTTCAATGCCGCCGTGGACCAGGCAGTCACCGGCAGGGTGTCAGGGCTCGACGGGGGCGCGAAGGACATCGTCTTCGGCGAGACGACGGTTGGGCCGGACACGGCAACCGTTCACCTTCGAGCGACCACGTGGGCTACGTCCTCTGTGAACGGAAAGGTCACGAGCCCGATGAGCACCGACAACTGGACGTTCTTCCTCCAGAAGGTCGACGGCCAGTGGTTCGTCACCGATACGGAGACGGACTTTCACGGCTAGAGCATCGTGACGACCAGGAGCTGTCGGCCGAACGGCGTCAGCTTGGCAAAACTCATCGGGAGTAGGATCGAGCGTGGATCGAGGCGAGATCTACCGACGGCTGGGCGTCGAGCCGATCATCAACGCCAACGCGACGGAGACGATCCTCGGCGGCTCCCTCTTGCGGCCGGAGGTCGTGGACGCGATGGCCCAGGCCGCGGATTCGTTCGTCGACCTCGTCGAGCTCGAAGGCCGCGTCGGCGAGCGGTTGGCAAGCCTGACTCGCAACGAGGCGGCGTTCGTCTGCGGGGGCGCCGCGTCGGGGCTCTTCCTGACCGCGGTGGCCTGCATGACCCGCGGCGTCGAGGACGGGATCCTGCGCTTCGAGGACCTGCCTGCTCTTCCTCGCGAGTTCGTCGTCCATCCCGGACATCTCGTGCCGTATGTGTCGGCGATCCAGCTTGCCGGCGGGCATCTCATCGAGGTCGGCTCGACCGACGGAACGAGCCAGGGAGCTCTCGAGGACGCGATCACGGATCGGACCGCCGGCATCCTGGTGATCGCCGGTGCGCACCTCGACGCGGGCACGCTTCCGCTCGCCACGGTGATCGCTACTGCGCATGCCCGGGGCATCCCGGTCATCGTCGACGCCGCCGCGCAGATCCCGCCCGTGTCCAGCCTGTGGGAGTTCAGCGCCGCCGGGGCCGACTTCACGATCCTGAGTGGGGGCAAGGGCCTGCGAGGACCCGCAAACACGGGGCTCATCGTGGGCCCAGGACCCGGGATCCGGCGCTGCGCGGCCAATGCCGCTCCGCTCGACCGCGTGGGGCGGCCGATGAAGGTCGGCAAGGAGGATCTCATCGGGATCCTCACGGCGGTTGAGACCGCGTTGGCGGATGACGAGGCGGCGACCATCGATGGGTACGAACGGATCGTTCGGCACGTCATCGACTGGGGAGGCGGACGCCCTGACGTCGACGTCATCCGCGAGGTCCCGAGTGAGGCCGGTCAGCCGATGCCGCGGGCGCGCGTCACGCTGCACGGCGCGATCGCCGCCCGGCGTGATGAGGTCATCGCCGATCTCCGTGCCGGCCGACCGCGCGTGAGCGTCCGGCCGGCCGGCGCCGACGGCATCTACGTCAACCCGCAGACCCTGCTGGATGGCGAGGTCGAGATCGTCTGCCGACGCCTGGCCGAGATCCTGGACGAGGGACCCCGGGCCTGAAGGGCTCCGTTGGCCGGGCTTTCCCTATACTTCCGGGCGATGCAGATCACCACCACCCCCGCCCCCAAGAGCACGATCGTCGTCGAGGTCGAGGTCCCGGCCGAGCGCCTGACCCAGGCCGTCGGCGAGGCGA
>DASUPH010000179.1:0-4388 GCA_036276275.1 Candidatus Limnocylindrales bacterium | reverse complement strand
GCGGTAGTAGCCGGCGCTTCCGGCGTAGGCGAGGACGTCGCCGGTCCGATAGTCGAGCGCGACCAGGGCGTCGTTGTGAAGATCCTTGCCCCGCAGCGCGTTGATCCAGGTCCGGTCGGCCGCGCCGATCCTCAGGCTCCTCAGCAGCTTCGCCGAGGACTTCGAGCTGAGGTTGGGTGCGATCACCGCAGCGGCCAGCCACTTCTCGGCGAGCTGCTCGGCTGGCCAGTCGAGGGTCGTGATCACCGTGTAGCCGCCGGTCTCGATCGAGGCGTCCGGGCCGAGGATCGCCTGGAGCTGCCGGCGGACCTGCCACGTGAAGTGGGGCGCCTTGTACGAGAGGGGCTGATCGCCGGCGAGGACGACCGGCTCGGCGAGCGCCGCGTCGAGCTGGCCCTGGCTGAGGTGGGTCCAGCGCGAGGTCGAAAGGTTGTGGAGGACCCAGTCGCGCCGGACCACCGGTGGCGCCGATCCCGGGACGACGAGACGGCCGTCGGCATCCGCCGAGGCGTACCGGTACGGATCGAAGTTCGACGGCGACTTCGGCAACCCGGCGAGGAGCGCGGCCTGGGCGATCGTGAGCTTCGAGAGATCGCTCACCCCGAAGTAGATCCGGGCCGCCGCCGCGATCCCGTAGGCGTCGTGGCCGTAGAAGATCTCGTTGAGGTAGGCGGTCACGACCTTCTGCTTGCCGGCCTCGCCGGGATAGGCCGCGGTCAGCCGGGCGGCCTGGA
This sequence comes from Candidatus Limnocylindrales bacterium, assembly GCA_036276275.1. Lineage (GTDB taxonomy): Bacteria > Chloroflexota > Limnocylindria > Limnocylindrales > CSP1-4 > CF-46. The sequence continues at coordinate 3,654 of DASUPH010000179.1, read as the reverse complement.
TCAGCTCCTTGGCCTTTCGGAGGTAGCGGTCGGCGTCGGGCGCGATGACGTCCTCGGGCAGGAGCCGCGCCCGGACGAGCTGCTGGGTGATCGTCGACGCGCCGCGTTCACCGCGGCTCGATGCATTGCCGGCGGCCGCGGCCACGATCGCCGCAGGATCGAACCCGCCGTTCTGCCAGAACGTCCGATCCTCGGCTGTGGTGGTGGCGTCGAGAACGAGCTTCGGGACTTCCTGGAAGCCGACGACGCGGCGCTGCTCGCGCTGGAAGCGTCCAAGCTGGATCGCTCCGGTCCGGTCGTAGACGAGGGTCGGCTGGGCGAAGGTGAGGGCGCCGAGGTTCGTCGGGTCGGGCAGGCCCTCCGACAGCGCGCTGACGGCGGCGGTCGTTCCCACCACCACGGCCCCGACGAGGAGGCTCATGCCGACCGTGAACGTTACGAGGGCGCTGACGAGGATCGTCGTGACTCGACTGCGACCGGTCGGCGGATGAGGCCGGCCGCGACCGAGGGCCGCACGGCGATGGGCGACCCCGCGGCTCGCGACTCGAACGGCGGCCGACGGCCGCGGCGGCCGTGGTCCGGGCACGGAGAGCTGACCTGGGACGCGCTCGTACACGGCGACAGGATCGAGGCGCTGCCGTGACGCCCTCCCGGGTCGGAGCGACGGTGACGTTGCAGAAGGATGTCGGCGGGAGTCGATCCGTTTCCTGACCCGGATCCCCCATTGTCGGCTCAGGCGACCCTGTTCCCGACATTCAAGGGCACTTGACCACCTGCGACAGGGCCCTCTACGCTAACGGTCGATCTGCCGGGTCCGTGGTCGCGACCGGGCGCCCAGCCCTTGTCACGTGGAGTCAATCAGCCGTGGATTTCGGGTCCTTCACCAGCGGCCTCCTGACCGGCCTCCGCGAGGGCGTCGAGGCGGCCCTGATCGTCAGCATCGTGCTCGCCTATCTCGTCCGGAGCGGTCGGGCGGACCAGGCGAACCGGATCTGGCTGGGGACCGGGCTCGCGGTGGCGCTGAGCCTTGTCGTCGGGATCGTCCTCTTCAACACGGTCGGCAGCTTCGATGAGCCCTACGAGCAGATCTTCGAAGGCACGACGATGCTGGTCGCCGCCGCCGTCGTCACCTGGATGCTGTTCTGGATGCGTCGCCAGGCGAGCTCCGTCAAGGGCGAGCTCCAGGCCGCGGTCGACCGGGCGGTCGTGAGCGGGGCGTCGTGGGGCCTGGCCCTGCTGGCCTTCACGGCCGTGATCCGTGAGGGCCTCGAGACGTCGCTCTTCCTCGTCGGCCAGGCGACATCCAACCGGCTCGAGGCGGGCTGGATCCTGCTCGGCGCGCTTGTGGGTCTCGCGATCGCCGCGGCCCTCGGGTATGGCTTCTACCGGGGCAGCCGCCGACTCAACCTCGGGGCGTTCTTCCGCTGGACGGGGATCGCCCTCGTCTTCATCGCCGCCGGGCTGCTGAGCAAGGGCCTTCACGAGTTCATCGAGATCGGGGCGCTCGGCAGCGGACCGTGGACTGCGACGGCGTTCGACATCCGCAACGTCCTGTCGCATGACAGCGGGATCGGGGCGTTCCTGCGGGCGTTGTTCGGCTATTCGGCCACCCCGGAGCTCCTCACCCTGGCGGTCCACATCTCGTACGTCCTGGCCGTCCTCGCCCTCTTCCTCCGCCCGGTCCGGCGGACGCCGCCGGCCAGCCCGGCGCCGGCGACCGTCCGGACCTGATCCTGCCGATGCCGACCGATCCGAACGCGAGGGCGACCGTTGTGGTGCCGGGTCACGGCACGGTCGTCGTCAGTCCCGACGTCGCCAGCCTCCGGCTCGGTGTCGTCGTCGTCCGGCCGACGGCGGGCGAGGCCCGCGAGGCGGCCGCTGCGACGATGACCGCCGTCGTCGACGCGCTCCTGGCCGGCGGCATCGAGCGACGCGACCTGCGGACGAGCCTCGTCTCGCTCGACGCGGTCCGCGACTACTCGTCGGAGCGCGGCCCGCAGGTGACCGGCTACCAGCTCAGCAACACGATCGAAGCGACCGTCCGCCGCCTCGAATCGGCCGGCGCATTGATCGATGCTGCCCTCGCGGCCGGCGCCACGAGCATGGACGGCCTGTCATTCCGCGTGGCCGACCCGCGTGAGCCGCTGGCCGAGGCCCGGCGCCTGGCCGTCGCCGACGCGCGTTCGCGAGCGGAGACTCTCGCGGCCGAAGCGGGCCTGACGCTCGGTCGGGTCGTCGAGATCGTCGAGGGCGGGCTCGCCGGGCCGCGACCGCCGATGCCGATGGCCGAGCTCCGGATGAAGAGCGCCGCCGACACCACGACGCCGGTCGAGGCGGGGACGGACGAGCTGGCCGTCTCGCTGACCGTGACCTACGCGGTCGACTGACGATCGGCTGACGGTCGTCGGATCGTCATCGGCGCCGGGCGGTGACCCGCAGGAGCGTGCCCGCACTGATGTCGACCGCGTACATCTCGCCGGCCTCGTCCTCGCCGAAGGCACTGAAGCTGTGGCCGGTCTCGGCCACGAGCGTCGGCGCCCGGGGCCCGTCGACGCTCGAATCGATCGCCCAGACCCGCCCCGAGCAGTAGTCGGCAAAGAGGTAGCCACCGGCCAGGAGGGACTGGTTGCCGCGGTCGACGCCGCCGCCGATCACCGTGCAGCCCTGATCGTGGCCGTACTCGGCCTGCGGCAGCACGAGGTTCGGCTCCTCGCAGCCGGACGACGGCGAGAAACAGTGGCTGCCCTCCATCCGGTTCCAGCCGAAGTTCGTGCCGCCGGCCGCGCCCGCCCGCTGGACGTCGACCTCCTCCCACTCGCCCTGCCCGACGTCGCCGATCCAGAGATCGCCGGTCAGCCGGTCGAAGGTCATCCGCCACGGGTTGCGCAGGCCCCACAGCCAGATCTCCGGCAAGCGGCCGCCCGCGCCGTCGGCGTACGGGTTGTCGGCCGGAATCCCGTAGGCCCGGTCGCCCGACGGCTTGTCGATGTCGATCCGGAGGATCTTGCCGAGGAGCGTCGTCCGTGACTGGCCGTTGCCCTGCGGGTCGCCACCGCTGCCGCCGTCGCCGAGCGACACGTACAGGTAGCCGTCGGGCCCGAACACGACGGCGCCGCCGTTGTGGTTGGAGAACGGCTGCTTGACGAAGAGCAGGCGCTGTTCCGTCGACGCATCGACGTGGTCCGGGCTCGCCGGATCGACCCGGAACGACGAGACGCGCGTGTCGCCGTTGTCGTCGGTGTAGTCGACGAAGACACGCGGATCGTCGGGGAAGCCGGGATGGAAGGCGACGCCGAGCAGGCCGCGCTCGCCGCCGCTCGAGACCCGGCCGGCGATGTCGAGGAATGGCCGATCCACGAGTCCGCCACCGCGGACGATCCGGATCCGACCGCCCTGCTCGGCGACGAACAATCGGCCGCTGCCGTCGCCGGCATGGACGACGGCGAGCGGAGCGGCGAGGCCCCCAGCGACCGTCTCGAAGTCGACGGCGACGCGGCTGGCGTCGAAGGCGGGTGCGGCGACCGATGGACCCGGGCCGACCGAGCCGGACGCGGCGGCGGTCGGGCTGCGACCCGCGGATGCGCCGGGCGATCCCGGGCCCGGGACCGACCCGGACGGCGTGCCCTGGGGCTGGCCGCAGCCGACCGCGGCGAG
>DASUPH010000178.1:0-2392 GCA_036276275.1 Candidatus Limnocylindrales bacterium | reverse complement strand
CGCGTCGATCGCGCCTTCGGCCGCGCCGGCTCCGACGAGCGTGTGGAGCTCGTCGATGAAGAGGACGGCGTCGTTCGTGTTGCGGAGCTCCTCGATGATCTTCTTGAGTCGCTCCTCGAACTCGCCGCGGTACTTCGTCCCCGCGACCAGGGACCCGATGTCGAGGGTCAGGACGCGCTTGTTGAGAAGGGTTTCCGGGACGTCGCCGGCGACGATCCGATGGGCCAGGCCCTCGGCGATCGCCGTCTTCCCGACCCCCGGCTCACCGATCAGGGCCGGGTTGTTCTTCTGGCGCCGCGACAGGATCTGGATGACCCGCTCGATCTCCTTCTCGCGGCCGATGACCGGGTCGAGCTTGCCCGCCCGAGCCAGATCCGTGAGGTTGATCCCCAGCTGGTCCACCGTCGGGGTCTTGCTGGCCCGCTTCGTCTCCTGGGCCGGACCGGCCGAAGACGACTGCGACAGGACCCGGATGACCTCGTGGCGGACCTTGTCGAGATTGACCCCGAGCGACTCCAGGACCCCCGCGGCGATCCCCTCGCCTTCGCGGACGAGCCCCAGGAGCAGATGCTCGGTGCCGATGTAGTTGTGACCGAGGCGGCGCGCCTCATCGATCGCCAGCTCGATCACGCGCTTGGCCCGCGGAGTCAGTCCGACCTCACCGACTACGGGCCGATCGCCTCGACCGATGATGAACTCGACCGCCGTCCGGACCTTGGCGAGCTCGACGTTCATGTTCTCGAGAACGCGCGCGGCCACGCCCTCGCCCTCGCGGACGAGGCCAAGGAGCAGGTGCTCCGTACCGATGTAGTTGTGGTTGAACCGCTGCGCTTCGTCCTGCGCAAGCGTCAGGACTTTGCGGGCCCGGTCCGTGAACTTGTCGAAGCGATCCATCGGGTCGAACGTCTGTTCCCTTGCAAGCGTCTGATCGACGCTCCGGCCATGCTAGCACGCTGCCCATCCCCCGCAAGCGAACCAAAGGACCTTCCCCGAATGACTACCCGGAGGTGGCGGCGATGGGGCCGTGTCAACGGATGATTCGTCGGGCCGGGTCGATCCGATGTGGGATTGGCGCGCGATTCAGATAAAGGAATCGAAACGACCCGCCGACGGCGGGTCGTTTGTTCAGCGTTGAGATCCCGATGTCAGGCGGTCGGCTCGTCGTCCGTCGTGGCGGAAGACCCCTTCTTGGCGGGCTTGTCAGGCTCGGCCTCCGGCTCGGCGACCACCTCCGGCTCGGCTACGGTCTCGGCGACCATTTCCGGCTCGGGCTCGGTCGCTGCTTCCGGCTCGGGCTCCGGCTCGGCGACCACCTCCGGCTCGGCTACGGTCTCGGCGACCACTTCCGCCTCGGGCTCGGGCTCGGCGACGGCCTCCGGCTCAGCGGTGTCGGCGACTGCTTCTGGCTCCGGCTCGGCCTCGACAACAGGCTCGGCGACCGCTTCCGGCTCGGGCTCGACAACGGCCTCGACGGGCGCATCAGGCTCGGTCTCGGCAACCGCTTCCGGCTCCGCCTCGGTCTCGGTAACCGCTTCCGGCTCCGCCTCGGTCTCGGCAACCGCTTCCGGCTCCGCCTCGGCGGCGGTCTCGGCGACCGCTTCCGCGTCGTCAGCCGGGGCGGCGTCGACGGCGACGGCCTCGGGCTCGTCGCCCCCCTCGGCGGCCGCGAGCTGGTCGCGGACCTGGGCGAAAGCGGCGGCAAGCGTGTTGTCGATCCCGCCCTCCGGCTCCTGGACGGCGTCCGTCGCCGACCAGCCACGCTCGGGCCGGGGGCGGCGTTCGCCACCGGCGGCGCGCGGCGCGGCGGCCTGGCCCGGCTCCGGCGTGGGTCGAGCCGGTGCCTCCTCGGCCTGCTTCAGGCTGAGCCCGAGGCGATGCCGCTCGGAGTCGAGCGAGATGATCTTCAGCTTGAGCGTCTGGCCCTCATGGACGACGTCGCCGGGATGAGCGACACGCTGGTGCGACAGCTCGCTGATGTGGATCAGGCCCTCGAGGCCGTCGCGGACCCGGACGAAGGCGCCGAAGTTGACGAGCTTCGTGACCGTTCCGTCGATGACGTCGCCGACCTTGAAGTCGGCCACCGTGGAGTGCCACGGGTCGGGCTGGAGGCGGCGGATCGACAGGCTGATCCGGCCACGTTCGTGGTTGATGTCGATGACTTCGGCCTCGACCTCCTCGCCGACCTTGTAGCCGGACTCGGGGTTGTTGACCTTGTTCCACGACAGCTCGCTCTTGTGGACGAGCCCGTCGATGCCGCCGAGATCGATGAAGACGCCGAAGGGCGCGATCGAACGGACGGTGCCGGTGACCTTCTTGCCGACCTGGAGGCTGCTGAACAGCTCGTCACGCTTCTCGCGGCGTTCCTCGTAGAGGGCGACCTTCTCCGAGAGGA
>DASUPH010000177.1:0-2633 GCA_036276275.1 Candidatus Limnocylindrales bacterium | reverse complement strand
GACGATCGCGGCGTTCTCGGCGGGTGTCCCACCGGCCAGGCGAGCATTCGCGGCACGGGTCAGGCCGAGCGATGCCGCATCGACGGACCGGACCTCGATCCCGTCCGGAGTCACGTCGTGGATGATCCCGGTCCCATCGAGCGGCAGTTCGTCGAGACCCTCGCCGCCGACGACGAACGCCCGGTCCACGCCGAGACGGTGGAGGACGGCGGCCATCCGTGGCGCCGCCGCCGGATCCGCGACCCCGACGACCTGGCGACGGGCACCGGCGGGATTGGTCAGGGGGCCGATCAGGTTGAACGCGGTCCGGACGCCGATCTCGCGACGGGTCGGGCCGGCGTGCTTCATCGCCGGATGGAAGCCCGGCGCGAAGAGGAACGCGAAGCCGATCTCGCGAAGCGCCGCGCCGGCCGACGCCGCGTCGTGGTCGATCCGGACGCCGAGGGCGTCGAGCACGTCGGCAGAGCCCGACTGCGAGGTGATCGCCCGGTTGCCATGCTTCGCCACCGGGACGCCGGCTGCGGCGACGACCAGGGCCGCGGCCGTCGAGATGTTGAACGTCCCGCTGCCATCTCCGCCGGTCCCGCACGTGTCTACGGCGCCGTCCGGTGCGTCGACGCGAACGACGCGCTCGCGCATGGCGGTCGCGAAGCCGGCCAGCTCGTCGACCGTCTCGCCGCGCATCCGGAGGGCGACGAGCAATGCCGCGAGCAACGCGGGCGTCGCCTCGCCATCCATGACGCTGCCCATCGCGGCGCGGGCCTCGTCGAGCGTCAGGGACCGCCCGTCGACCACGGCGGCGAGCGCGGTCCGGACCTCGTCGCTCATCGGACCGCCTCCGCCGGTTCCGTGCCGTCCGGAGCCGGGAGGACCGTCGGGGCGTCAGCCAGGCCGGCGGTCGCGAACGATCCGGTCGCGTCGTCGAGCCGCGATGCCTCGCCCTCGCCGGCAAGACGAAGGAAGTTGGCGAGGAGATGCGGTCCGTCGGGCGTCAGCACAGATTCGGGATGGAACTGGACGCCTTCGAGCGGCAGGCTGACGTGACGGATCCCCATGACCACCCGGTCGACCTCGCTCATCGCGGTGATCCGCAGCTCGGGCGGAAGCGTCGACGCGTCGATCGCCAGCGAGTGATACCGGGCCGCCATGAACGACGGCGGCATGCCGGCCAGGAGCCCGGCGCCGTCGTGCGTCACCTCGGATGCCTCCCCGTGGACGAGCGTCGGGGCGCGGACGATCGACGCGCCGAAGGCCGCGGCCATCGACTGCATCCCGAGGCAGACGCCGAGGAGCGGGATCGCGTGATCGCGGGCGACCTCGATGGTGGCGACCGACACGCCCGCCGAGGCCGGGTCGCCGGGGCCCGGCGAGACGACGATCCCCCGCAGGTCCGCGTCGGGATCGGCGGCCAGCGCCTCGACCCCCGCCCGGTCGATCGCGTCGTTGCGCAGCACCCGGACGTCGGCACCCGCCGCCTGGAGCGCCTGGACGAGGTTGAACGTGAAGCTGTCGTAGTTGTCGATGACGAGGATCATGGCCGCGCCCCGACGGGAGCATCGGCGCCGCTGTCGGCACCGTGGTCGGTGCCGCTGTCGCGGTCGCGGTCGGGGCCCCCGTCCGATCGGCCCCGGGGTGCGTCCGGCGGCGCCGCCGCCAGCTCGATCGCCCGGCGGAGGGCCGCCGCCTTGTGCTCGGTCTCCTCGAACTCCTTCTCCGGCACGGAGCCGGCGACGATCCCGGCGCCCGTGTGGACGTGGGCCTGGCCCGCCCGAAGGACGGCGCTCCGGATCGTGATCGCGGTGTCGAGGTTGCCGTCGTATCCGAGATAGCCGACGGCGCCGCCGTACAGCCCCCGCCGCTCCCCTTCGGCGGCGGCGATCAGTTGCATCGCCCGGACCTTCGGGGCGCCCGACAGGGTGCCGGCCGGGAAGACAGCCCGGAGCGCGTCGAGGGCATCGAGATCCGGCCGCAGCCGCCCCTCGACATGCGAGACGAGGTGGAGGACGTGGCTGTACTTCTCGACCTCCATGTACTTGCTGACCGTCACGGTTCCCGGCCGGGCGACCCGCCCGAGATCGTTCCGGCCGAGGTCGACGAGCATGATGTGCTCCGCCCGTTCCTTCGGGTCGCGCTGGAGCTGCTCGGAGAGGAGCTGGTCCTCGCGCTCGTCGGCGCCGCGCGGGCGGGTGCCCGCGATCGGGTGGGTCGTCAGCCGGTCGCCCTCGACCTGGAGCAGCAGCTCGGGGCTCGCCCCGACGACCTCGAACGACGGAGTCCGGACGAAGAACAGGTACGGGCTCGGGTTGACACGACGAAGCGCCCGATAGAGGGCGATGCCATCGAGCGGGCGGCCGCTCGCGGGATCGGCCGGCAGGTCGAACGACTGGCGCCGGGCCAGCACGACCTGGATCGCCTCGCCCGAGGCGATCGCCTCCTTCGCGACCTCGACCGCGTGGATGTAGGCGTCCCGCCCGAGGCTCGTCTCGATCCGGTCGTCGCGAAGGGCGCTCGCGGCGTCCGCCCGCAGCGGTGGACCGGCCATCTCCGCGGCGCTCGGTCGGGCGCTCCGCTCGAGCGCCTCGAAGATCGCCTGCTCGGCGATCTTGTACCGGCCCTCGAAGTCGGGCGCGTCC